>JAZLJN010000065.1:0-18724 GCA_045617885.1 Bacteroidales bacterium
GTGGCTAACAACAACGTTACGGAACTCCTGGTTGATCTTAACAACCTTGAACTCCATGGTCTTGTTAACGAATACATCATAATCACGGATTGGCTTAACGTCGATCTGTGAACCTGGGAGGAATGCCTCGATGCCGAATACGTCAACGATCATACCACCCTTAGTGCGGCACTTAACGAAGCCAGTAACAACCTCCTGGCTCTCGAGAGCCTCGTTAACACGGGCCCAAGAAGTAGTGGCGCGAGCCTTCTTGTGTGAAAGTACGAGCTGACCAGCACGGTTCTCCTGTGACTCGATGTAAACCTCTACCTCGTCACCAACCTTGAGATCTGGATTGTAGCGGAACTCTGATGAAGAGATCATGCCCTCGCTCTTGTAGCCAACGTTTACGATAACCTCACGCTTGTTGATAGCGGTTACAGTACCTTTAACTACTTCGTTTGCATTGATTGCATTCAGCGTCTGCTCATAAGCTGCAGACTGCTCTTCCTTACTCTTCGAGGTAAGGGTCTCGCCGCTCTCATAAGCTTCCCAGTCGAAGTCCTCGATTGCGGTCAAATTAACATTATTAGACATAAAAATAAAATTGGCATGGCCTTTAGTGGCCAAATGCGAGCGCAAAGATAATCAAAAAGATTGAATTTCAGCTTATTTATCATCCGCTTTTTGCTCAACTAATATAATATAGAAAAGTAAATAACCGGTTTTGACAAATAGGTGTGTCATTTATTCATGTTTCGCAGACGATCCATTGCCTCCAGACAGTCCTCCCGCTCGCCAAATGCGGTGAGACGGAAATAGCCTTCTCCTGAAGGTCCGAAACCTACGCCCGGGGTACCTACGATATGGGGACCGTCAAGCAGCATGTCAAAGAACTGCCATGAAGTCATTCCCTCAGGGCAACGCAGCCAGATATAAGGAGCATTGACACCGCCATACACCTCATAACCCATCTCCGAGAGTGCCTCACGCATGATACGGGCGTTGGTCATGTAGTAGTCAATGGTTTCTTTCACCTGACGCTTCCCTTCGGCTGTATAGATTGCCTCAGCGGCGCGATGCTGTATGTAACTGGTGCCATTAAACTTGGTACACTGGCGTCTGTTCCACAACGCATTCAGCGGCACTTCGCGTCCGTCATGTGTCTTGGCTACAAGCTCCTTTGGCACAATGGTATAACCGCAGCGTACGCCAGTGAATCCTGCCGTCTTGGAATAACTGTGGAACTCAATGGCACAACGCTTTGCACCCTCAATCTCATAGATGGAATGCGGGATGTGCTCCTCCTGGATATAAGCCTCGTAAGCGGCATCGTACATGATGATGGCATCATTTGCCAAAGCATAATCCACCCACTTCTTCAGCTCCTCACGGGTGATGACCGTACCAGTAGGATTGTTCGGGAAACAGAGATAGATGACATCCACCTTACCCTCCGGAAGCGAAGGGACAAAACCATTCTCCGCATTGCACGGCATATACTGGATGCGGCTCCACTTACCATCTGCCTGCAGATCACCAGCACGTCCGCACATGGCATTACTGTCAACGTACACCGGATAGATCGGATCAGTCATGCACAGGGCATTGTCCAGGCCAAGGATATCACCGATGTTGCCTGTATCACTCTTGGCGCCATCGTTGACAAAAACCTCAACAGGATCAAGACTGATACCACGTGGCTCAAAATCATGCTTGATGATTGCCTCCTGCAGGAAGTCATAGCCATGCTCCGGACCATAGCCGCGGAAGGTATCTTTTGATGCCATCTCCTCCACTGCCTTATGCATCGCCTCAATGACGGCAGGACACAGCGGCTGAGTCACATCGCCAATGCCCAGACGGATCACCTTGGCTTCAGGATGAGCTGCTTTATAATCATTTACCTTGTGTGCAATATCACTAAACAGATAGCTCACAGGGAGCTTCAGAAAATTCTCATTAACGTATGCCATTTCAGTTAACA
Organism: Bacteroidales bacterium; assembly: GCA_045617885.1. Classification (GTDB taxonomy): domain Bacteria; phylum Bacteroidota; class Bacteroidia; order Bacteroidales; family UBA3663; genus Liminaster. The sequence continues at coordinate 1,967 of JAZLJN010000065.1, forward strand.
GTTAACGGTTAATAGTTCCCTCAAAAGCGGTAGCTGCCGGACCGGTCATATAAATATGATTATCACTCTCTCGCCACTCAATATGCAGCGTGCCGCCATCCATCTCAATGTCACATTCTCTGCCCGTGAGGCCATTCAGGCAGGCGGCAACGGCGGTGGCGCAAGCACCCGTACCGCAGGCAAGTGTGATGCCGCTTCCTCTCTCCCACACGCGCATTCGGATGCTTCCATCGGCTCGAAGTGTAGCATATTCAATATTGCAGCGCTCTGGGAACATCGGGTCAAACTCTAGTTTCTTGCCTTCTACAGGCAAATCTATAGAACATGCATCCTCCACGAACTGCACAAAATGCGGATTGCCCATGCAGACAAAAGTACCATCCAAACCTACCCTTCCACCATCAGCAGTAGCACATTGCTTTGGATTTTTGAGAATAGGTTCGCCCATATCTACAGTAGCAGAATCAACTTTACCATCGGTATCTAAGTGCAGATGAATAATCTTGATGCCAGCCAAAGTCTCCAAGGTAACCACAGTCTTGTCAGTGTAGCCTTTGTCATACACAAACTTACCCACACAGCGGGTACCGTTGCCACACATCATTGCCTCACTGCCGTCATTATTATATATGTGCATTGAGAAGTCTGCCACTTCACTCTTGCCGATGAGTATCAGGCCGTCACTTCCTATGCCGAAATGAGGACGGCTCCATTCGACAGCAGCCTTCACCGGATCGGCTATTGGATATTCTGGGGTGTAGACATAAATGTAGTCATTGCCTGCACCATGCATTTTGGTAAAACGTATCATATCAATATGCGCTTTCGTGAACACCCTTTACTGCACGACCTGATGGGTCATTCATCTTCTTCCAAGCCTCATCCCACTCCAACGCAATAGCAGTAGAGCAGGCAACACTTGCCTCATGAGGAACGCTACGAGCAGCACTGTCACTTGGGAAATGCTCCTCAAAGATTGAACGGTAATAATACTCCTCCTTGTTCATTGGAGTATTAATTGGGAAACGTTCGGCTGCTTGTGCCATCATCTCGTCGGTCACAGCCTCAGAGGTAATCTGCTTCAGGGTGTCAATCCATGAATAGCCTACGCCATCCGAGAACTGCTCCTTCTGACGCCATGCCACACTTTCTGGCAGCATATCTGCAAAAGCTTCACGCACAATCTTCTTCTCCATTACGGTACCAGGGCACATCTTTGCCTCCGGGTTGAGACGCATAGCTATGTCAAGGAACTCTTTGTCAAGGAATGGCACACGTCCCTCAACGCCCCACGCCGCAAGGCTCTTATTGGCTCGCAGACAGTCATACTGATAGAGTTTTGCCAACTTTCGAACAGTCTCTTTATGGAACTCCTCAGCCGATGGAGCTTTATGGAAATAGAGATAACCGCCGAACACTTCATCAGCGCCTTCTCCTGACAGCACCATCTTGATGCCCATGCTCTTGATGACGCGTGCCAGCAGATACATTGGCGTAGAGGCACGCACAGTCGTCACATCGTAAGTCTCTATAAAGTAGATAACGTCACGGATGGCGTCAATACCCTCCTGGATAGTGTAGTTGATCTCATGATGCACAGTTCCGATATAGTCGGCTACTTCCTTGGCTTTCACCAAATCAGGCGCGCCCTTCAAACCTACGGCAAACGAGTGGAGCTGCGGCCACCATGCATCGTGCTGATCTTCTGTTTCGATACGCTTCTGCGAGAACTTCTTGGCAATAGCCGAAGTGACAGAACTGTCCAAACCGCCAGAGAGAAGCACGCCATAAGGCACATCGCACATCAACTGGCGCTTCACGGCTGCCTCCAAGCCCTCCTTCACGTCCTCAACAGATGCTGTATTATCCTTCACGGCATCATATTCCATCCAGTCGCGAACATAATATTTATGCATCTGATGATCACGTGACGTATAGTAATGACCTGGCATAAAAGGTTCATATTCATCGCAAAAACCCTCAAGCGCCTTGAGTTCAGAAGCGCAATAAACCTTGCCATCCTTGTCATGACCGATGTAGAGAGGAATAACGCCGATTGGATCACGGGCTATCAGGTACTCATCATTCTCCTCGTCGTAGAGGGCAAAGGCGAAGATACCATTCAGCTGCTCCAGCAACCATTCAAAATCCTTGCTTTCATCTGCTTTCACCTCCTCATACAATGCCAGGATGCTCTCACAGTCACTACCTGTCTTGAAGGCATAATCAGAACGACGACGAATCTCCTTGTGATTATAAATTTCACCATTCACAGCAAGGATATGCTTGCCGTTAGGCGAAATGAGTGGCTGTTTGCCCGAAAGAGGGTCAACGATGGAAAGGCGTTCATGCGCCAGAATAGCAGTCTTACCTACATAGATTCCGCTCCAGTCAGGACCGCGGTGACGCAGCTTCTGCGACATCTTGAGCGCTTTGGTACGGAGTTCCTGACTCTGATGATCTATATCGAATATTCCAACAATACTACACATAGTAAATATGTTTAATTATTACATTTTTCTTTTTAACTCTGCAAATATACAGCATTTAGAAACATTTTCAAATATTTATCAATCAATAAATCCTTTTTATTAGGATTTTTTATTTCATTTTGCTTTATTTGTAATTTGCGATTATCAGTTTTCTATTATAAAACAAATTATTCTATCATTATGCACACAATTAGCAATAAAACAAAGACATTATGCAATCCACAAAACAGTTTCTAATATTATATTAATTTAAGTTTCGCAAGTGCGAAACAGAAAAGGATTTTTGGGATGACACAAAATCTGCCGCCCAGAAGGCAGATGTGAACCACAAAGAATACGTCACTATAATGAAAAGATCTCCCCAGACATTCATCAGCGAATACCCGGGGAGATTTAATATTTGTCAGCAAACGACCTCAATTACTTAAAACACTTGTCGATTGCCTCAATTACTTGAAATACTTGTCGATTGCCTCGGCGGTCTTGCGGCCACTGGCGATGGCACGGACAACGAGCGAGGCACCTGAGGCAGCATCACCGGCTACGAAGACGTTGGCTGGGAACTGTGGCTGCTGTGGCTTGATGAAGCCCATGGCAAGGAAGACAATGTCAGCCTTGATGACCTCCACATCACCCGCCTCAACCATAAGAGGACGTCCACCTTCAGGATTTGGCTTCCAATCAATCGGCTGAACCTTTACGCCTGTAAGCTTTCCATCCTTGCCCAGGAATTCCAGTGTATTGATGTTCCAACGACGGGTACAGCCCTCTTCGTGGCTCGAAGTAGTCTTAAGGATCACCGGCCAGTTTGGCCAAGGAGTAGAAGGATTGTGACCTACTGGTGGCTGTGGCATGATCTCAATCTGGGTGACGCTCTTGGCTCCCTGACGATGGCTGGTGCCAATACAATCCGAACCGGTATCGCCGCCACCGATGACGAGTACATCCTTGCCCTTGGCGGTGACACGCTCATCCTTTGAGAACTCCATGCCAGCCAGCACACGATTCTGCTGACCGAGCAGCTCAAGAGCAAGATGTACGCCCTTCAACTCACGACCGGGGATATTGATATCACGAGCCTGCGGAGTACCCGTTGAGACTACGTAAGCATCAAAACCAGCGAGAACGGCATTCTCCTCGGTGAAATCCTGCGCTGCCAGTTTTTCGAGCGAAACAGGACTATTATACACAAACTTCACACCCTCCTGCTCCATCACGCGGATGCGGCGGTCAATGATATGCTTGTCAAGCTTGAAGTTAGGGATACCATAGCGGAGCAAACCGCCGGCTGCCTCGTTCTTTTCGAACACAGTCACCTCATACCCCCTATAGTTGAGCTGGTTAGCGGCTGCAAGACCAGCAGGACCAGCACCGATGACTGCCACTTTCTTGCCATTACGCTCAGGATGCTCAATAGTGACGTAACCCTCAAGGAAGGCACGTTCAGCAATAGCACATTCATTCTCACGGTTGGTTACAGCCTGTCCGGTGGTGAGATAGAGGATGCATGACTTCTCGCACAGAGCCGGACAGATGCGACCGGTGAATTCCGGGAAATCATTGGTCTTCTTCAGAATCTTATAAGCGGTCTCCCACTCTCCGCGATAGAGGGCATCATTCCACTCCGGATCCTTATTGCCCAGCGGGCATGCCCAGTGGCAGAAAGGTACGCCGCAATCCATGCAGCGGCTTGCCTGTTCCTGACGGTCCTTAGTATTGAGTGTCTGTTCTACCTCACTGAAGTCCTTTACACGCTCGTGGATTGGACGATAACCTGCGTCCTTGCGAGGTACGGTTAGAAATGCTCTTGGATTTCCCATATCTTTTGCTGTAATTTATTCATTTTTTCTTCTTCAAGCACTCGCTTGTACTCAATTGGGATGACCTGTACGAACTCCTCAACATAGCGGTTCCAGTCATCGAGCATACGTCCTGCCAATGGCGAACCGGTATAGAGATAATGCTTGCGGATCAGTTCCTTCAGTTCCTTGCGGTACGAAGCCTCCTCCACAAGGTTGATCTCCACCATATCCATGTTGCAGAAATAGTCGAAGTTGTGATTCTTGTCCCAAACGTATGCCACACCGCCAGACATACCTGCGGCGAAGTTACGTCCGGTCTCACCAAGCACTACCACACGTCCGCCCGTCATATACTCACAGCAGTGGTCACCTGCGCCCTCAATGACGGCAATGGCACCAGAGTTACGCACGCCGAAGCGCTCGCCTACACGACCGTTGACATAAAGTTCGCCCGTAGTAGCGCCGTAAAGACCGGTATTACCTGCTATGATATTGTCCTCTGGCACGAAGTCGGCACTTGAACGTGCTGGAGGCAGGATAGAGATGCGTCCGCCTGACAGTCCCTTGCCGAAATAGTCATTGGTCTCACCCTCAAGCTTCAGGTTAACGCCCTTTACTGCAAAGGCGCCGAACGATTGGCCTGCCGAACCCTTGAACTTGATATTGATAGTCGAATCAGCCAGACCTGCCTCACCGTATTTCTTGGCAATGACGCCTGAAAGCATGGTACCAACGGCACGATCCGTATTCTTGATAGCATAGTCAAGGCTGATCTCCTCACCTGTCTCAATAGACTTCTGGGCTGCCCTGATTATCTCCTCATCCTTCACGCCGGTAACCTTGGTGAATTCACCACGATCCCAATAGAGAGGCTTATCAGTATCCATCAGAGTAAGCAGACGGCTGAAATCAATAGTACCCTGCTTGGTAGATGGGTCAGCAGAATGAACCTCAATGAGATCTGTTCGACCGATGATATCCTTGAACTTACGCACGCCAATCTCAGCGAGATATTCACGTACATGCTCAGCAAGGAAGGTGAAGAAGTTGACCACGTATTCGCTCTTGCCCAGGAAGCGGGCACGGAGTTTCTCGTCCTGCGTTGCCACACCCACAGGGCAGGTATTGGTATTACACTTGCGCATCATCACACAGCCAAGCACGATAAGCGGCAGCGTACCGAAGGCGAACTCATCAGCACCGAGCATTGCCATAGCCACGACGTCACGCGCCGTCTTCAGCTGGCCGTCTGTCTGCAGGCGCACCTGATTACGCAATCCATTGAGCACCAAAGTCTGCTGTGTCTCCGCCAGGCCGATCTCTGGAGAGATGCCTGCGAAACGCATAGATGATGCTGGGCTTGCACCCGTACCACCCTCAGAGCCGGAGATGACAATGAGGTCTGCCTTTGCCTTGGCTACACCGGCAGCAATGGTTCCTACACCGCTCTCGGCTACAAGTTTCACGCTTACGGCTGCAGTCGGATTGATATTCTTAAGGTCGAAGATCAGCTGTGCGAGGTCCTCAATTGAATAGATGTCATGATGTGGCGGAGGCGAGATGAGCGAAATGCCAGGAATAGCATTACGGGTCTTGGCGATGATCTTGTTCACCTTAAATCCTGGCAACTGACCGCCCTCACCTGGCTTAGCACCTTGAGCCACCTTGATCTGAATCTCTTCAGCATTGACCAGATATTCGGCAGTCACACCGAATCGGCCAGAGGCAATCTGCTTGGTCTTACTGCTCAATGAAACACCATCCACCTCTGTATGATAGCGCTCGTTATCCTCACCGCCCTCACCGGTATTGCTTCGGGCACCCAGCTTATTCATAGCCAGAGCCAGTGCCTCATGTGCCTCAATGCTCAAAGCGCCAAATGACATGGCACCGGTGACGAAATGCTTCACGATGCTCTCTACGGGTTCTACCTCCTCGATAGCGATTGGCGCAGCTGCTTTCTTAAATCCGAAGAAGTCGCGAATAAAGATTGGCTTCTCCTTATCGTCCACCATGCTTTCCCACTCCTTAAACTTCTTATAAGAGCCCAGACGGGTAGCAATCTGCAGGTTGGCAATGGTCTCTGGGTTCCAGGCATGGAGAATGCCGTCCTTGCGGTAGCTGAACTGTCCGTTATTCGGCAGGAACTCATTTACCTCTACCGGCTTGAAGCCCATATCGTGCAGACGGATAGCATCACGCGCCACATCACGCAAGCCAATGCCGCCGATGGTAGAAACCTCTGTGCCGAAATAACGGCGCAGCAGATCCTCGCTCAAGCCGATGCTCTCAAAAATCTTGGCACCACGGTAAGAACGGATGGTAGAGATACCCATCTTGGACATGATCTTCTTCAGGCCCTTATCCACTGCCTTGATATAGTTCTTCTCAGCGGTAGCATATTCCTCCTGGATCTTATGCTTCTTAACCAGATCATCCAGTACGGCGAAAGTCATGTAAGGACAGATGGCCGAAGCACCATAACCCAGCAGCAGAGCGGCATGCATTACCTCACGGATTTCGCCTGACTCCACGATCAGCGCCGTCTGTACGCGCTTCTGCACGCTGATCAGGTAATGGTGTACAGCACTCACTGCCAGCAATGAAGGGATGGCAGCATGCGTCTCATCAATGTCACGGTCAGAGAGGATGATATAGTTCACACCCTCATCCACGCTCTGCTCTGCCTTCTTGCACAGATCCTCAATTGCCTGGCGCAAACCGCTTGCCCCCTTCTCAATCTCGAAGAGAATAGGCAGTTTGATGGTATTGAATCCCTTGTAACGGATATTGCAGAGGATGTCAAGCTGTGTATTGTTGAGCACCGGCTGCGGCAGACGTACCATCTTGCAGTTGCTCTCATCCGGAGTCAGGATGCCGCTGCCTACTCGGCCGATATACTCGGTAAGGCTCATGACAAGTTCCTCACGGATAGGATCAATAGCAGGATTAGTAACCTGTGCAAACTGCTGACGGAAATAGTTGAAGAAAATCTGCGGTTTGTCAGAGATAACTGCCAGCGGTGTATCATTACCCATGGCAGCTACAGGTTCCTGACCTTGTGTTGCCATTGGCACTACGGTACGGTCAATATCTTCCTGGCCGAAACCGAAGTTGAGCAGACGGCGCTCGAAGTTTGGCACGGTGTTCTCCACCTTACGTCCGCTCTTGAGCTTCTCCAGCTCGATACGGTTAGTAGAAAGCCACTGGCGGTAAGGATGCTCATGTGCCAGCTGCTCCTTGATCTCACCATCGTAATAGATCTTACCCTCCTGGGTGTCAATAAGCAGGATCTTACCTGGCTGCAGGCGTCCCTTGCTCACCACATCACCTGGCTCGAAGTCCATCACGCCCACCTCTGAAGCCACAACCATCATACCACTCTTGGTAATGGTGTAACGCGATGGACGCAAGCCATTACGGTCAAGCATACCACCAGCATAACGGCCGTCAGAGAACATCAGGGCAGCAGGACCGTCCCATGGCTCCATCAGGATAGAATAATATTCATAGAATGCCTTCAGATCCTCTGAAATCGGATTCTTCTCATTGAATGACTCCGGCACAAGGATAGCCATAGCCTGTGGCAAAGACATGCCACTCATCACCATGAACTCAAACACATTGTCCAACGAGGCAGAGTCGCTCATATCCTTCTGCAGGATAGGACGGATCTCCTTGACATCGCCCAGCGCAGGGCTTGAGAGCACCGATTCACGTGCCTGCATCCAGCCACGGTTGCCGCGCACGGTATTGATCTCACCGTTATGACAAAGGTAGCGGAATGGCTGTGCCAGTTTCCATTTTGGGAAGGTATTGGTAGAGAAGCGTGAGTGTACCAGCGCAAGACCGGAGGTAAGGTAGTTGTTGCTCAAATCAGGGAAGTATCTGCGCAACTGTCCCGAAGTGAGCATACCTTTATATATAATATCTTTGCTTGAGAGCGAGCAGATGTAGAAGTCCTCATCCTCCACACGCTTCTCAATCTTCTTACGTATCTTGTAGAGTGTACGCTCCAATCCTACCTCGTCAGATTTGTTTTCACCAACTGAAGTAGAGCCGGATGGGGCTTCGGTGATGAACACCTGCTTGATATCAGGCTCAACGGCGCGAGCACCCACACCCAGAACTTCAGGATTAGTGGGCACCGTACGGAGGTGCATCAGATTCAGTCCTACACGCTCTATCTCCTCAATCATGATTGAGAGAATCTCACTCTGGCGTTTCTCATCCTTTGGCAGGAATACAAGTCCTGTACCATAACGGCCCTTTTCGGGCACTGGGATACCTTGCAACAAAATAAACTCATGTGGAATCTGAAGCAGGATACCGGCACCATCACCGGTCTTGTCGCGTGTCTCTGCTCCACGATGTTCCATGTTCTCGAGCACCTTCAGGGCATTATCCACCAGCTCATGACTCTTGCCGCCATGGATATTTACCACCATGCCCACACCACAGGCATCATGCTCATTGGCCGCATTGTAAAGGCCTGCAACCCGAGGTTGTCTCCTTGTCTCTTGTGCCATAACCATTCTGATTTGCTTACATTATATAATATATTTCAATTGCATCATTTTGCTTTTGTCAATTGCAAATATACGCATTAATGCCAGAATAGAATAATTATTGCTTACATAATTTCATAAAACACGGATTTTTCCTGTCATATATTCATTTTTGTAATTTTTATATGACATTTTATCTACCGCAAAACAAGGATTGCAATCTTTTTGCGCCATTTTATATCTTTTCTCTATCTGTTTGCTTATTTTACTATTGTTTTAATGCCATTATTCCAATTTATCAGCTAAAAACGGAACAAGAAATCACTGCTGTACGGCAGCGCGTTTCTTCAGTCGCTTCACAGCGTGCTCCAGGCTCTCTGATGGCTCAATGATATTATAGTCATTCCAGAATTCTGTATCTTCAAAGTCTGCAATTGCAGAACTCAATACGTCATATCTGCCGAAGGTGTTCTTCCATCCGCGCACCATCTCAGCCGGCTCATAATCCGTCACCACCATCTCTGACACGGCACGATAACCGGTAGAGAACAGTCGGCGCTTCCAGTCACAATTGAAGAGATATACATTACGGATATAGCTGATGCGGCTGCACTTACCATCATAATGATAGGTCACCGTCGTATTCAGTGCCTTGGGTTTGAAGCGCAATCCGCGCGGCTTCTTGATCAGCATGGACTTGACAGCCTTTCCCTGATCACTCACATCCATAGAGGATTCGATGCGGGTGAACGACAGTCGCTCCGCATCAATATAAATAGTACCGGAATAAAGTGGATATTCACGCTCCGCCACAGGATGGAAATTGATGACGAACTGCAATCTGCCATTAATCTGCTTCTGTCCCTCCATCTCATACCTATAGGCGGTGAGGTCATCCTCATAGAAGAGTATCTCACGATTCTTCACCAGATCAATCAGGACAGCCTCATGCGGACCACCCATCACCCGGACGGACAATGTATCCTTGGCGCGCTGGCTGATCAGGCTACGACCTTTGACTATCATCACCTTGTCACGATTGATGTCATGATCATATCCCGTCTTATAGATATCCATCACGGCTTCGCTCAAGCTCACGTAATGATTCTGCTTGCGCACCGTCTCACGATAGAAGCAGGAGAGACGCTCTGTCTGAAGCGTGAAGGTCTGATCCACCTTCTCAAGCGCCTTCATCACAATATCTTCTGCCGAATAGACCATCACATTATTGAGCACATAGGAATCCGCCTGGAGCCATACATTGATGTTCTTCAGATCCTGCACCTTACTGCAGTCAAGTGCGCTGTTCACATAGCCAAGCGCAGAGACGAGCAGCCGGGTAGGCATCTCGTCAAGCTTCAGCGTGAAGTATCCGTCCTCATTGGTAATCACGCTGGCGTTAGCCCCTTCCACTCGTACTTCAGCATCAGCAATTCCTTCGCGGCTCAAAAGGCTGATCACGTGTCCCTTCAGCACCACATTGGCATAACCAGCACAGGTGAGGAGAACTAAAAACAAGAGAATAAGTATTCGTTTCATTTTTCTACACGGTTACTATCAGGCGGCATACAGATGTCCCTGATGATGGATTCATTATCATCTACCAGATCCACAATCATATTCTGGTACCTGCCGCTCCGGATCATGTGCTGGATGAAAGGATAGACCGGCACCTCTTCATTCCAGAACTTTGTACCCACAAACACCATCGGGCTTGGGAAGCCGAGAGATACGTAGTGATTCTGCACAGCCTCCTGGAATACCTCCTGAAGCGTTCCAGCACTGCCCGGCATGAAGATAAGTCCGCCGTAAGCCTCCGTCAGGATAACATCCTCACGGATACTATTATCAAAGAACTTGGCTATCGTGGTGGCAAAAATAGTAGGAGGCTCATGACCATAGAACCACGTAGGGATGGCAAGACTCTGGTAATGCTTCTTCTGCGGATAAAGGGCAGTCACCTTATAGGCCGCCTCAAACCAGCCTGCGTCTTTGAAGCAAGGTGCTTCAGAGAGCATCTGCAAGACCTCGTCCACCACTTCATCCGGCCTTCCTGCCAGCCAGGCACCCAGATGAGTAGCTTCCATAGCGCCAGGACCTCCACCACTGATCATCAGATAACCCATTTCCGTGAGTTGCTTGCTCACCTCCACCACTTGACGGTAGGCAGCATCGGTTCGCGGCAAGGCATGACCGCCCATCACACCTACCACCTGCCGCTGATCATAGTTGGTGAGGAATTCCTGCATGCAATTCCTGATACTCGTATCGTGCATTGAACGCGCACTCTGCACCATCGGATCAGAGGTAATCTTACCCGAACCGACCATGTGACGATACACAACCGTATCCATACATCGGTCAAACGACTCCGGGCAACCAGGCACGTAGGCACCGAACAGTTCCTGTGGGGTATAGAGTCGCTCACGAAGCACGTGAAACGGCACACTCTGCAGATAGTCCTTAAGTCCTGCTTTGTGAATCTTATAGTAGAGATCGAGGTCAAGCATAAGCGATAATTCGGATTTGTGTTTGGTGCTGCAAATATAATATAAATTTAATTATAATGCAAGATAATGCCATGATAAAGGTATTTTTGGTGAACAATAAACGAGAATTTTGGGATTTATTGCACAAAACACTGCAAAAATGACTAAAAAATTTGCATTCTACAAATTTAATGCGTATATTTGTCCCCGTAAATATATCAAAAGCCTATGAAGAAATTTTTTACTACTATATTCGCTGCACTGCTTGGCGCCACCACTTTGATGGCACAGGAGGAAGAAGGCAGCTTCTCATTCTATCGCAATGGCCAGTTGATTCCTAACGGAAGCACCGTGGTTATCTCGGAATACGAGTCATTTGACCTTGGAGATATTGCCATCATCGATATGCAATCGGGGCTTACTGTCAAGAACAATCTTGATGACGAGGCTTCGCTGCTTATCTCGGCTGCCGGCATTGACAACTTTTCAGACATTCAGGTATGCCCAGGCGGCAACTGCATCAACTGGAACTCAAACGGCATTATCGTATCAAACCGCATCAAGATGGCTGCTGGTGAGGAGATCAATCCACAGGTACACCTGGGCGGTCAGTATGCACTTCCTTTCACATTCACAGGAAGCATCTCGCTTACCATCAGTGACTACTTTGATGACGAGGACGCTGCTACAATTATCGTAGTGTTTGACACCACCGGCAATAGCATCAAGGGTGTGAAGAGCGACAAGGAGAACAAGTGTGAGGTTTATAACCTGTGCGGCAAGATGATTGCCAACTCTACAACAGGTCTGAACAAGGGTGTGTACATCGTTAAGCAGAATGGCACCTCTCGAAAGATCGTCATCAAGTAAAGCTTCAGCATCACACATTATTATATAGATAAAAGATAAAGCGGTATTCTTCTTTGGGGAGAATATCGCTTTTTTGCATAGATTTTGACCAAAAAGTGGTAGGATTTCATCCGAGGACTCGGAAATCTCAGCCAAGACTGTTGGCGAGCATTCGGAGGTCTCCGAATGGACGCCAAGGTTGTTGGGCAACGAATTCACAACCGTGAAATGGACGCCAAGGCTGCTGGGCAACGAATCCACAACCGTGAAATGGACGCCAAGGCTGTTGGCAACGAATTCACGACCGTGAAATGGACGCCAAGGTTGCTGGACAAAAAATCGGACGTCTCTGAATACGTGCCAAGGAACCTTGGCGCACATTCGGAGACGTCCGATGGTTTATACGGTAGGATTATCCTTCAAGCTCGTCATCATTGATGTCAGCCACCTCATCAGGGGTTGGCTGCTCTTCAGGGAGCTCGGCGCCACCCTTCAGCTTGGCAATGATGATTGACTCAAGCTCGTCTGCCAATTCAGGATTATCTTTGATGATAGCCTTTGTAGCATCCTTGCCTTGAGCAATGCGGGTTCCATTGTAGCTATAGAAAGCACCAGACTTCTGAATGATCTCAAACTGCATACCCAGATTAAAGATCTCACCAGCGCGGCTGATACCCTCGCCAAACATAATGTCGAACTCTGCCTTGCGGAAAGGAGGAGCCACCTTGTTCTTGACTACCTTGCAACGCACCTCATTGCCTATCACCTCATCCTTATCCTTGATGCTAGTGACGCGGCGGATATCAATACGTACTGAAGCATAGAACTTCAGGGCATTACCGCCAGTGGTGGTTTCTGGGTTGCCAAACATGACACCGATCTTCTCACGGAGCTGATTGATGAAGATGCAGACGGTCTTGGTCTGATTGATCACCGAGGTAAGCTTACGCAATGCCTGGCTCATCAGTCGTGCCTGCAGGCCTACCTTATTGTCACCCATCTCGCCCTCAATCTCTGCCTTTGGAGTCAGGGCAGCCACAGAGTCAATGACGATAATGTCAATGGCAGCCGAACGGATCAGGTTCTCTGCAATTTCCAGTGCCTGCTCGCCGTTGTCTGGCTGAGAGATCAGCAGATTGTCAGTATCTACGCCAAGCTTCTCTGCATAGAAACGGTCAAAAGCATGCTCTGCGTCAATGAAAGCGGCAATGCCTCCTGCCTTCTGTGCTTCTGCGATGGCATGGATTGCCAATGTAGTCTTGCCTGAAGATTCAGGACCATATATCTCAATGATTCGGCCCTTTGGATAGCCGCCTACACCCAGCGCAGCGTTAAGTGCGAGTGAGCCAGATGAGATGACCTCCACCTCCTCTACCTTTTCGTCGCCCATACGCATGATGCTACCTTTGCCGAAGCTCTTGTCGATCTTCTCCATAGCCATCTGAAGGGCCTTGAGCTTCTCGCTCTTTGGATCGACCTGTTTTGTCGTAATTTTTGCCATATAGTATTAGGTTTATATTATTCAGTTTTATTCACTCGCTCCGGCGGTACCTCTTATTTGATGCCCTTGAACTTGTAATCTGGATGAGTCTTACCCTTCATGATTGACTGGAGCTTGCTCTTGATGAACTGCTTGCGGAGCGGTGAGATACGATCTACAAACATCTTGCCATCCAGGTGGTCATATTCATGCAGCACCATGCGGGCAGCAAAGCCTTCGAGTCGCTCCTCATGTTCCACAAGATTCTCATCCAGATAGTTGATCACAATCCAGTCAGGACGCTTCACGGATTCGTAGATACCAGGTATGGAGAGGCAGCCCTCATCCTTCACGTTGGTATTCTCGCTCTCCTCTACAATCTCCGGATTGATCATGCAGCGGCGTACTCCTGCACATTCAGGATAATCCTCTGCCAGGCCGTTACCATCCACCACAAACATTCGGATAGCCAAGCCTACCTGCGGTGCAGCCAGACCTACGCCATTGGCTTTCTCCATCGTGGCGTACATGTTGGCAGCCAGCACTGGGAGCTCTGGATAGTTTTCCTCAACTTCTTCTGCCTCCTTGCGAAGCACAGGCTGTCCGTACAGATATATTGGTAAAATCATATTCTATGAATTTTTTTCACTTTTCAATAGGGAATCGCAACGGCCGGAATCCTGGCATGTTGCGATTCTCCATATAACCTTGCAGTATGATGGTAGCAGCTATCGTATCGACCATTCCCTTGTCCTCACGCCTGCGCTGTTTGCCCACGCCGCTCTCCAGAATTGCCTGATGCGCCAATACCGAGGTGAAACGCTCGTCCACGAGCTCAATAGGCAGGTCAGGCAACAGTTTATGGAGCCGGTTGAGAAACGGTTCGATGTAACGCCACGACTCACTCATCTCCCCATTCATCTGACGGGGAAGTCCCATGATGACACGTTCCACCCCTTCACGTGGGATGTAGTCCATCAGGAACTTCTCCAGTTCATGCGTAGGAATTGTGGTGATACCATTAGCGATGATCTGCAGCGGATCAGTTGCTGCCAATCCGGTGCGCTTCCGACCATAGTCGATACTCAGGATTCTACCCATCTTGCTGTGTGATCAATAACTTGAATGCTCAATCTGAGCGTTAACCTCAGCCACGATCTGAGCAGCAAACTCCTCGATGGTCAGCTGACCGCCATCGCCTGCACCCTGCTTACGGATGCTGACCTTGCCTTCAGCCATCTCCTTCTCGCCCACAATGAGCATGTAAGGAACCTTCTTCATCTCGTTGTCACGGATCTTGCGACCGATCTTCTCGTTGCGGTCATCCACGTATGCACGGATTTCCTGCTTCTCAAGAGCCTCCTTCACTTGATATGCATAGTCATTGAACTTCTCAGAGATTGGCATGATAGCCACCTGATCAGGAGCCAGCCACAATGGGAGCTTGCCTGCGGTGTTCTCAAGAAGCACTGCTACGAAACGCTCCATCGAACCGAATGGTGCACGGTGGATCATGACTGGACGATGCTTCTGGTTGTCGGCACCGGTAAACTCAAGCTGGAAGCGCTCTGGCAAATTGTAATCCACCTGGATGGTACCCAGCTGCCAGCGACGACCGATGGCATCCTTCACCATGAAGTCAAGCTTAGGACCGTAGAAGGCAGCCTCACCATACTCGATGTGTGCTGGCAGGCCCTTCTCCTTACATGCCTCAATGATGGCATTCTCAGCCTTCTCCCAGTTCTCCTCCGAGCCGATGTACTTCTCACGGTTCACCTGGTCACGCAGAGAGATCTGTGCCTCGAACTGCTTGAAGTCAAGTGCCTTGAAGATGATCATGATGATGTCAATGATCTTGAGGAACTCCTCCTTCACCTGATCAGGACGGCAGAAGAGGTGAGCATCATCCTGTGTGAAGCAGCGTACGCGGGTCAAGCCGTGGAGCTCACCCGTCTGCTCGTAGCGATATACGGTACCGAACTCTGCGAGACGCAATGGCAGGTCACGGTATGAGCGAGGGCTGGTCTTGTAGATCTCACAGTGGTGAGGACAGTTCATTGGCTTGAGCAGGTAGAGCTCATCAGGATCAGGGGTAGAGATTGGCTGTAACGAGTCCTTGCCATACTTTGCCCAGTGGCCAGAGGTAACATAGAGGTTCTTGTTACCGATATTTGGAGTGATTACCTGCAGGTAGCCGTAACGCTTCTGAATCTTGGTCAGATACTCCTGCAGGCGGTTGCGGAGAGCAGTACCCTTTGGCAACCACAATGGAAGACCAGCACCTACGTTCTGAGTGAAGGCGAAGAGCTCCATCTCCTTGCCGAGCTTACGGTGATCACGCTTCTTAGCCTCCTCAATGAGCTGGATATACTCGTCGAGCATTGACTGCTTAGGGAAGGTGATACCATATACACGGTTCATCTGAGGATTCTTGTCATTACCACGCCAGAAGGCACCAGCTACAGACAACACCTTGCAAGCCTTGATAGGGGCAGTATTGGCGAGGTGTGGGCCACGGCAGAGGTCGGTGAAATTACCCTGGGTATATGTAGAGATCTTGCCATCCTCGAGCTCGCTGATAAGTTCGCACTTGAAGGTTTGGCCCTTGGCAGCAAACTGCTCAAGTACCTCTGCCTTTGGTACGTCATTACGGACGATAGCCTGCTTCTGACGAGCAAGCTCAAGCATCTTCTTCTCAATCTTTGGGAAATCGGCCTCCTTGATGTTCTCGCCGTTAGCAGGAACTACGTCATAATAGAAGCCATTCTCGATAGCTGGGCCGATACCGAACTGGATGCCAGGATAAAGCTCCTGGAGGGCCTCAGCAAGAAGGTGTGCTGATGAGTGCCAGAAGGCATGCTTGCCTTCCTCGCTATCCCACTTGAAGAATTCGATAGTAGAGTCAGCAACGATAGGACGGGTCATGTCCCACATTTCGTCACCTACCTTGGCTACAAGCACATCCTGTGCAAAACGCTGGCTGATACCTTCAGCCACCTGAAGAGGGGTTACGCCATCTTCAAACTCCTTGACCGTCTGGTCAGGAAAAGTGATTTTGATCATTGAATTACAAATTTCAATTTATTTATAACAAGCATATACAGGGCATCAGCCCTACTTGATATGTGAAGGCCTTAC
>JAZLJN010000066.1:0-60571 GCA_045617885.1 Bacteroidales bacterium
AAACCAATCATTGTAGATCGTGTCATATTTAGAGTACTAAATAGGAAAGAGATACAGAGTAAACATTTTGACAAAAAACTAAACAGATGTCTATTAAATGAGCAGGGAAAGAAGATCTTTGTAAAAGCAATTGAAGATAAGTTTGAAGAAACTTTTCAGCATAAGACATTGGGACGCAAGGTCAGTTTCCGCCATCTGATTAAGCTGGAGTGTTACAAATTAGCCAAGCACTTGTTGGGCATGGAAGAATATAAACCTTTTAAAATGTATTGGTAATATGTATGTCATACTTGTCTATGATTGCGGAGAGAAGCGAGTCGGCAAGATGCTGAAGCTATGTCGTAAATATCTTCATTGGATACAAAACTCCGTATTTGAAGGCGAGATTTCTGAAGCTAAACTGAAGGAACTCTTGCAGAAGGCTAATTCTTTTTTGGACAAAACGGAGGATAGTATCATCTTGTTTAAGCATCCTTCCAAAATTGTTATGGAGAAAGAAGTAATCGGCAAAGAGAGGTGTTCAACAGACATTTTTTTGTGAAGACAATTGTCGATACCTATATAATACTAAGCCGATAGCAATTAATAATTGTAGTCATATTTCATAACATCCTGTTACTCAAAAAAATCATTGATATGTCGATGATATTGTTTTTTTATACAATTGCATATCGACATTAAGACAACTGATAAAAGTAAAAGATAGAACTTACAACCCTGTAATTATCAAATATGTTTTTTTGCAAAGTTGCAGAGTCTTAATCGCACTAATGTAGAATTGAAATTTGTTCAAGTTGACTGAATTAGTAGCATTATACTGCGTCTTAATCGCACTAATGTAGAATTGAAATGCGTTAGCGTGCCGTCAGCGGCGATTGTACTACTCGTCTTAATCGCACTAATGTAGAATTGAAATGGGAATGTCGGGTTCTCCAGGATGCACATCTCCTGTCTTAATCGCACTAATGTAGAATTGAAATTTACGTAAGCAGCACCGTTCTTGATCTTACAAGAGAGTCTTAATCGCACTAATGTAGAATTGAAATTGAGATTAGCGTTGATGACGCGCTCGCCTGTAAAGCGTCTTAATCGCACTAATGTAGAATTGAAATTTGAAGAAGTCCTGAGTGGATGGGAAGTCGGCACGTCTTAATCGCACTAATGTAGAATTGAAATCTGACAGAGATAGGCAGCGTAGTATAATCCCTGTTGTCTTAATCGCACTAATGTAGAATTGAAATTTCGTCTCCTTGTGTAAATATCGGATGCCATTCGAGTCTTAATCGCACTAATGTAGAATTGAAATAGCCGTTCGATGGTCAGTTCACGCTAATGGAAGTCAGGTCTTAATCGCACTAATGTAGAATTGAAATGACCTACTACGCCTCGCCGCGCTCGTTGATGTTCCGTCTTAATCGCACTAATGTAGAATTGAAATGCTGTAAGGTGTTGCGGTAATAAGGCATGTCGCTGTCGTCTTAATCGCACTAATGTAGAATTGAAATTTATCAAGCTGGTAGGCACAGCCAAATATTCGCTCAGTCTTAATCGCACTAATGTAGAATTGAAATTCCGCATTGTATTGGATAGCGTCAAACTCGTTGTGTCTTAATAGCACTAATGAGGAATTGAAATGCAAGATCCTGGTGACTTGTTCTAGAAAAAATTGTCATTTTGGGAACAAAGAAAAGAAGTGACGACCTTTTTCAGTTAAGTACAGTTTTTTGTAAAATTCCCTTGAATAAGTGTTGCGAAACAGAGAAAAGTCCCTTGAAAAGGTGATTATAACGTCGGACGCAATGGACAGATCCTCACGTTGCCTCTGTACATGGCATTCCTTTTGAGTCAGTCGTGATAATTAAAAAAACTATTTACACATGCCAAAACAGCTCAGTTTTGAAGAAAGATACTGACATTAGATAGGATAATTGAGAAGAATAATCCAGCCTATTGTTTTTTTGTATATCTTTGCCACATATAAAATTATTAATAACGCAACAATATGTCAGCTTTAACTAGTACCGACTTCAACTTCAAGGGTCAGAAGTCTGTTTATCACGGCAAGGTTCGTGACGTATATAACATCAATGACGACCTGATGGTCATGGTTGCTACCGACCGTATCTCGGCATTCGATGTGATCCTTCCAAAAGGTATTCCTTTCAAGGGACAGTGCCTTAACCAAATTGCTGCCAGCTTCCTCGATGCCACCGCTGACATCGTTCCTAACTGGAAGCTTGCTACTCCTGATCCAATGGTTACCGTAGGCCTGAAAGCTGAGGGATTCCGCGTGGAGATGATCATCCGCGGCTATCTTACCGGTTCGGCTTGGCGTGAATATAAGAACGGCTGCCGTGAGCTCTGTGGCGTGAAACTGCCAGAGGGTATGCGCGAGAACGAGCGCTTCCCAGAGCCAATCATCACCCCTACCACCAAGGCAGAGGAGGGTCATGACGAGAATATCTCTGCAGAGGAGATCATTGCTCAAGGTCTCGTAAGCAAGGAGGATTGGGAGACCATGGTGAAGTACACCCGTGCCCTCTTCCAGCGCGGCACTGAGATTGCAGCACAGAAGGGCCTCATCCTTGTTGATACCAAGTACGAGTTCGGCAAGCGTGATGGCAAGGTAATTCTCATTGACGAGATTCACACTCCTGACTCTTCACGTTACTTCTACGCCGAGGGTTATCAGGAGAAGTTCGAGGCAGGTGAGCCGCAGAAGCAGCTCTCTAAGGAGTTCGTACGCCAGTGGCTCATTGAGCGCAACTTCATGAACCGCCCAGGCGACGTAATGCCAGAGATCACTGACGAGTACGCACAGAGCGTAAGCGATCGCTACATTGAGCTCTATGAGCACATCGTAGGTGAGAAGTTCGTGCCAGCTGCTGACAATGCTGACATCGCTGCCCGCATTGAGAAGAACGTGAGTGACTACCTCGCTACGCTCTAAGAAACCGACAATATTTCTATATAACGATACAGCAGGCGCTCATCCCCAAGACAGAGATGAGTGCCTGTTGTGCTTGTTTTGGGAGGCTTACTAGAATTATTCGAATTTATCGATTTTTTATAACCACGGAAAGCACGGCAATACAAGGAATTTTGAACGCGAATTGAAGCGAATTGTAGCAAATCTGGCATTCTATCCCCTATAAATCAAACAAAACCAGAGGAAAATGACCAACTTATTGAAAAAATACGTATATTTGTCGCGTAAATAAGAAATATGAACGATAACATATCTTCTTGTGCAATGATTATTAATATAGACTATCATAAGGCTGCCAATTACTCGCTAATCAGTAACCGTATCCCGGTATGTCGGTCGTTGACCATGACCAACGATACGGATGCTCCGGTGCAGGATGTGCTGGTGATGTGCGAGGGTGAATACCTGAAGCCTTGCCAGCAGCAGGTGCCGATGCTGGGAGTGGGGGAAGCCATTCGCCTTGATGCTATTGAGATAGTTCCGGATGCAGATAAGCTGTTGGAGCTGACTGAAGGCATGATGACGACGTTCCGGATCGGCGTTCATACCGGGGATGCCTGCATCGTAGAGCAGGAGTATCCGCTGGAGCTGATGGCCTATGACCAGTGGCTGGGAACTTCTGTGCTGCCACAGACATTGGCCTCGTTCGTCACCCCCAACCATCCTGCTATCAATGCCATGGTGGTCAAGGCGGCTGGCGTGCTGAAGGAGCTGAACGGATCGTCTCAGTTCAGTGAATACCAGTCGGGCAATACGAATGAGGTGCGCCAGCAGGTGGCTGCTGTGTTCAAGGCACTGCATCAGTGTGGCATTGTCTATCGGGCTATGCCTGCCAGCTTTGCCGAGGTAGGACAGCGTGTGACGCTGCCACATCAGGTCTTGACTGGCAAGTTGGGCAATTGTCTGGAGCTGACCTTGCTGTTCGCTTCGGTACTGGAGAGCATTGGCCTCCACTGTGTGGTGATCATGGAGGAGGGTCATGCCTATCTGGGCGTGTGGCTGGTGGACGACAGTTGTTCGTACAGTGTGTGCGATGATGCGTCTCTGCTGGAGAAGAAGTGCTCACGTGGCATAGATGAGATGCTTGTGCTGGAGAGCACGATGCTGACGCGGGAGAAGACTTCGTTCGAGGAGGCTGTGTCGGCCGCTGAGCGCAGACTGGCAGACCACGGCAAGTTCGAGATGTTCATCGATGTGTTCAGGTGCAGACTGGAGCGCTTCCTGCCATTGCCCATGCGCGTGAAGAGTGAGGGCAAGTGGAGGGTGATGGAGGGCGTGGAGCATGATGCCTGCATCGCTGACGTGAAGGAACATGATCGTTTTGACCTCTCGAATATCAGTGACACAAAGAGGGAACTGAGCAAACTGGATATCTGGGAACGGAAACTGCTGGACTTCTCGCTGCGTAATTCGTTGCTCAATCTTTACCTTCGTCGCAAGGCTATCCAGTTCGTGTCGTTCGGTGTGGATCGGATTGAGGATCATCTGGCCGACGAAGAGGAATACTGCATCCTGCCGAAGCCGAACATAGAATTCAAAGTTGACCCAGAGGAACGCCTGATACGGTCCAAGCAGTTCACGTCGCTGCAGAAACTGATCAGTAACGATGTGGAGCATCACAGGCTGCATACCTACCAGTCGGAGACCGAGACCAAGGCTACGCTGAAGAACATCTACAGAGCATCGCGTAGTGCTATCGAGGAGACGGGTGCCAATGCTCTGTTCATGGCCATAGGAACGGTGCGCTGGTATGAAACAGACAAGAGCGAGACGCCACACTTTGCCCCCATACTGCTGATGCCGGTGGATATGGTCTATCGACGTGGAGAATACTATGTCCGAGCCCGTGATGAGGAGACCATTCTGAACGTTACCCTGGTGGAGTTCCTTCGCCAGAACTATGACATACAGGTGAGGGGGCTGGATCCGCTGCCGAAGGATGAGCATGGCGTGGATGTGCCGCTGGTCTTTGCTCTCCTGCGCGATGCACTGAAGAACCAGAAGCGCTGGGATGTAGAGGAGGAATGCCTGTTGGGTACCTTCTCGTTCAGCAAGTTCCTGATGTGGAATGATGTGCACAGCCATAGGGAGGAACTGATGCAGAATCAGGTGGTGAGCAGCCTCGTGGAGAACCGATTGACCTGGAAGCCTGAGACAGTATGCCAGGAGCTGAAGGAGGTGGATGTGGAACTGCCTCCCTCCGAGGTGGCTTTGCCCGTCTCGGCCGACTCGTCACAGATGGCCGCTGTGCTGGAGGCCGGAGCCGGACACTCGTTCATCCTGTATGGACCTCCAGGCACAGGCAAGTCGCAAACCATCACGAACCTCATCGCCAATGCCCTCTTCCAGGGCAAGCGTGTGCTTTTCGTAGCCGAGAAGATGGCTGCACTCAGCGTGGTGCAGAACCGTCTGACCAAAATAGGCCTCGACCCATTCTGTCTGGAGCTCCACTCGAACAAGGTGGCAAAGAAACATGTGCTCGGACAACTGGCCAAAGCGCTGGATGTGGCCCATATCGTGCCGCCTGCAGCATATCAGGACAGGGCTGAGAAACTCTTTGCCCTGCGCAAGGAGATGATTGCGTATATGAAGGCTCTGCATGATATCGATGCCAATGACGGATTGTCGCTCTATGACTGCATTGTGCGCTACGAGACCTATGATGGTGAGCCGCTTCAGGTCTTCCGGCAGACGCCTGCCCTCGATGCTGAGTTGGCAAGGCATGGCGTGACGGACATCGAGCAGTTGTTGTCGCAACTCGACACGATGTTCCAACTAGTAGGACAGCCCTCGGAGAATGCACTGAACGGATTGTTGCTCGAAGCTGACGGACTCAACCCAGAGATGGTGCAGTCAAGGCTGCAGGAGGCTAAGAAACTGATAGCTGAGTGTGAGGCGGAACGACAGGAACTGGAGGAGATCAGGAAAGTGAAGGAGGTGCTGATGCGAGACAACACACCAGAATTGCTTAAGGCCGACGTCGTGTCGCTATACGACGAATGGCGCAGCATCAAGGCCAAGTGGTTCCTGCCAAGGATGTTTGCCAAGAAGAAGTTCCTGACGAAGCTGAAGCCTTATAACCAGTATGTCACGGAGGCCGACGTGGATCCGCTCTTCTCAAACCTGCTGCAGTACCGCTCGAAGCATGACGAGATAGAGAAGGTCAGAAGCATGATGAGGGAGTGCTTCCGTACAGAGGTGCGCCCTGACCAGCTGCCCAGCAAAACAGAATTGGATGAATGCACCCAGAAGCTGGAGCGCTGGATAGGCCACAAGGAGGGTATGCGCGACTGGATACATTGGTGCAACTATACACATGAACTACGCAACGTGGGTCTTGACTGCATTGTCACTGCCCTGGAACAGGAGCATCATGATGCTGCCGAGGTGCGAGATGCTTTCTTTAAAGCACTCTACAAGTCGAAGGCTGAGCAGAAGATGGCTGCACGTCCCGCTCTGGCTACGTTTGAGGGCATGATCTTCGACGAGAAGGTCAAGTCTTACATTCACCTGACTGAAGAATTCCAGTTGCTCACACAGAAGGAACTCTATGCCCGTCTGGCATCGAAGATTCCGCATGTGAGTGACAATATAGATAGCAGCAGTGAGATAGGACTGCTGAAGCGCAATATCTCGAATGGCGGCCGAGGGAAGTCCATCCGTGATCTGCTCGACCAGATTCCGACCCTCTTGCCCCGTCTCTGTCCATGCATGCTGATGAGTCCAATGAGCGTGGCACAGTATCTGGTCCTTTCGCAGGAGAAGTTCGATCTGGTGGTGTTCGACGAAGCATCGCAGATGCCGACGAGCGAGGCCGTAGGTGCCATAGCCAGAGGCAATGCCCTGGTGGTGGTGGGCGACCCGAAGCAGATGCCACCTACCAGCTTCTTCTCATCGACCAGTGTGGATGAAGAGGAGGCTGCCATCGACGATATGGAGAGCATCCTGGAGGACTGCCGTACGCTTGAAATCCCTTCGCTACAGCTCAACTGGCACTATCGTTCGCGTCACGAGAGCTTGATAGCATTCTCGAACCAGGAGTATTATGATGGTTCGCTGATCACCTTCCCTTCGGTCGATGACCAGAAGACTAAGGTGAGCTGTGTGCACGTCGATGGTTTCTATGATAAGGGTGGCAAACGTTCGAATCGAGCAGAGGCAGAGGCTATCGTCGAGGAGGTGGTGCATCGTCTGCAGGACGAGGAACTCCGGAAGCATAGCATCGGTGTCATCGCCTTCAGCGTGGTGCAGCAGGCCCTGATAGAGGATATCCTGCAGGAGCGGCTTGATACCGACCGTAAGCTACACGATCTGGCAGCCGAGATGTATGAACCAATCTTTGTAAAGAATCTGGAGAACGTGCAGGGCGATGAGCGTGACGTTATCCTGTTCTCGATAGGCTATGGACCGAACCAGGAGGGCAAGGTGTCAATGAACTTTGGCCCGCTGAACAACGCGGGAGGTGAACGCCGACTGAATGTGGCTGTGAGCCGCGCCCGCTGTGAGATGATCGTGTACTCTACACTGCACTCATCGCAGATAGACCTGCGCCGAAGCAATGCCCGTGGCGTGGAGGGGCTGAAGCACTTCCTGGAGTATGCTGAGACGCAGACACTTGTCAGGTCAGGCGCCCTGGGCGGCCAGTCGTCAGATATCGTAGTGGCTGCGCAGATTGCTGGGGCATTGACCAAGGAAGGCTATGTGACCAACGTCAATGTGGGCCGCTCACAGTTCAAGGTAGATATTGCGGTAAGCAAGAGGGA
Organism: Bacteroidales bacterium; assembly: GCA_045617885.1. Classification (GTDB taxonomy): domain Bacteria; phylum Bacteroidota; class Bacteroidia; order Bacteroidales; family UBA3663; genus Liminaster. The sequence goes on from JAZLJN010000066.1 coordinate 7,753, forward strand.
GGCACCAGACGTGTATCTGCTGGGTATCCTGCTCGATGGCGAGGGTTATCGCGACACACAGACGACCCGTGACCGCGAAATCGTGCAGCCATCAGTACTACGCAGTCTCAATTGGCGGGTAATGCGTGTGTGGAGTGTCGATTGGTTCAACAATCCGGATCGTGTCATTGTCCGAATCCTCGAGCAGCTGCGCGGCAAGCAGAAGGATAAGGCGAAGGCTGTGCCGTTCAAGGAGGCTGTATTCGATATCTCGAACGAGAAAGTGACACAGCTTGAAACTTGTGCGCGCAAATATGTGAAGTATAGCGACAAGCGTCGTAAGCATTTTGATGACGATGCTGTAATCAGCGATGTTGTAAAGGCTGAGCAGCCTATCGCCCTCTCGCTCCTGACTCGTAAGATATGCGCTTTGCGTAACCAGCCACGTGTCGTGCCTTCGCTGCTCGAAGCTGTGAGTCAATATGTGCAGGAACATCACTTTACGCAGCCTGACCGTGATGGCATGGTGGTATGGATGGATAAGGCATCAAGTCAGGACTATCCGTGGTATCGCATCGGTGATGATCGGGACATTCAGGATATCCCGATGATTGAGGTCAAGAATGCCGTACGTGAAGCCATCAGTGAACAGTTCGCCATCTCGGCCGACTCGCTGACGCTGATAGTCGCCAAGAAGCTCGGATTTACACGTCGAGGCCCCAAGGTAGAGGCTGCCATCCTCTTGGCGTTGAACATGCTGAAGGATGAATGCGTGATATCAGAGGAGGGGGATAGACTGAAACTGAACTGAAGAAAAACAGAATATATAAAAACTGGAAATAAAATCATTTTAAGGTATAAAGAAATGCAAATGCAAGTAATCAAGAATCAGGAGTTTGGTGGAGAGCGTCCGTTGTATGCTACTCACGACCTGCGTTTGGAACATGTTACGATTCATGTGGGAGAATCGTCGATCAAGGAAACTTCGAATATTGAGGCTGAGGATTGCCGCTTCGAGGGCAAATATGTGTTCTGGGAGACCCGTGGTTTCCGTGTCAACAACTGCTACTTTGCCGAAAGTGCCCGTTCGAGCCTCTGGTACAGCTATGATCTGAAGATGACCAACTGTATGGTAGATGCACCTAAGATGTTCCGCCGTATGCGCGGCATTGAGGTGGAGAACTGTCAGTTCCCTAATGCAGAGCAGACCTTCTGGGACTGTGACGATATCCGTCTGCACTCGGTTTCATTCCAGAAAGCAGACTATCTGTTCATGCACTGCCATAACATCCGCATTGACAATATCAAACTGGATGGCAACTATTCTTTCCAGTATGCCAAGAATGTTGAGATACACAATTCAGTCCTGAACTCAAAAGATGCCTTCTGGGAGGCAGAGGACATTACCATCTATGATTCCGAGATTAATGGCGAATACCTGGCATGGTACGGTAAGAACATCCGTCTGGTGCGCTGCCACCTCACTGGCGAGCAGTTGCTCTGCTACGTGGACGGACTGATCCTTGAGGACTGTACTTTCGGTCAGGATGCTAACCTTCTGTTCGAATACAGCACGATCAATGCTACCATCAAGGGTGAAGTTACCTCAATCAAGAATCCAACCAGCGGAAAGATTGTGGTTGAGGGCAAGATTGGTGAGATCATACTGGACGAGAACCAGAAGCAGCCAGCTGACGCTGTGATTGAAGTGAAAGAATAAAAAAAGTTGTAGTGTGAAAGAGTTGTTTGATTTCGACAATACCCCGACCCGCCGCGGCACAAACTGCGTGAAGTGGGACGAAGCACAAGAGGGGATGCTTCCTCTCTGGGTAGCTGACATGGATTTTGCCGTAGCTCCCAGCATTCAGAATGCCATCATTCAGCGTGCCATGCATCCTTGCTTTGGCTATACAATGGTACCTGATGCCTATTATGAAGCCATTCAGAACTGGTTTGCCCTACGGCACAACTGGCACATTGACCGACAGGAGATTCTCTATACCATCGGCGTAGTGCCTGCCATAGCTGCCATCCTGAAGGCTGTATGTCAGGTGGGCGATAATGTAGCTATACTTACACCTATCTACAACTGCTTCTTCAGCAATATCCGCAACGCAGGATGCCAGGCGGTGAGCGTGCCGCTGAAAGTTAAAAGTGAGGAGTTAAAAGTGCTGATTGATTGGGAGGCGCTGGAGACAGCCCTGTCGCATGAGAAGACCACCGTACTGCTGCTCTGCAACCCTCACAATCCCGTTGGACGAATATGGACCGCAGAGGAGCTGCAGCACATCGCCCAGCTCTGCCAGAAGCACCACGTGATGGTAATCAGCGATGAGATACACAATGAGCTGACACGTCCCGGCACAGGATACACTCCATGGGGCACTATCGGTGAGGAGTATCAGGCGATGGCGGCTATCTGCACATCGCCCAGCAAGTCATTCAACATTGCAGGATTGCAGAATGCCAACATCATTGTTCGTGATGCCGAGCTTCGACGCAAGATAGACCGAGCCATCAATCTCAACGAGACGTGTGACGTCAATCCTTTCGGAGTAGAGGCAGTGATAGCTGCCTATAATGAAGGTGGCGAATGGCTGGATGCCCTGCGTGAGTATATTTGGGCAAACTTTGACTATGCAAGTGAATATCTGACCCGAGAACTTCCACAACTCAAGATTACAGATCTTCAAGCTACCTATCTGATGTGGGTGGACTGCCGTGCGCTGAAAGCTGACAATCTGGCTTCACGCCTGAAAGAAGAGGCAAATGTCTGGTTTGCTGATGGAGAAATCTACGGAGAGGCTGGACGCGGTTACTTGCGCATCAATCTTGCCACGTCGCGCGGCATTCTGACGGAAGCACTCCACCGATTCGTACAATGGGTGAAAACAAATAATCTCTGATCCTCGTATGGGTAAAGACGAACTATTAGCTCTCATACGCAACGGCGAGGATTTGAGCCGCCGGCAACGGTTTGCCTTGGTAATGAGCCTTTCATTGCCAGCCATGTTGTCACAGCTCTCCACCATCATCGAGGAATATGTAGATGCCTCCATGGTCGGATCACTCGGAGCAGAAGCCTCAGCAGCCATCGGTTTGGTCAGCACCTCTATCTGGCTGCTGGGTGGCGTATCCCATTCGGCATCCACAGGTTTTTATGTTCAGGTAGCTCACCGCTTTGGAGCCAATGACCTGCGCGGAGCGCGTGACGTATTCCGTCAGGGCATCGTATCATGTATGAGCTTCTGCCTTGCACTGGTGATCATCGGTGTCTGCATCTCTCCCTGGCTTCCCAGATGGCTGGGCGGCGAGGAGGCCATCCAGCACAATGCTTCACTCTACTTTGCCGTCTTCTGTCTGTCCATGCCGCTGCACCAGATCTGCTCTCTGGCAGGCGGTGTACTGCGATGTGCTGGCGACGTGAAGACTCCTGCCCTACTACAGGTGATGTGCTGCGTTTTGAACGTTGGCTTTAATTACCTGATGATCTTCCAATATGGATTAGGTGTATTAGGTGCAGCTATCGGCACTTGCCTTGCTGAACTTGTCACAGCCTCTGCCATGATGTGGTATGCGTGCGTCAAGTGTCCGTCCATGAATCTGCTGCAGGATCAGAACGCAAGTTTCCGTCCGACGAAGATCACACTGCTGAAGTCGCTCAACATTGCCGGACCTATGGGCATTGAACACGCCATCATGTGTGGAGCCCAGATCATGAGTACCATCATTGTAGCCCCACTGGGCACAATTGCAATTGCTGCCAATTCGTTCGGCATTATTATCGAAGGGCTCTGCTACATGCCAGGCTACGGAATAGCAGATGCGGCCACTACGCTGGTTGGTCAAAGCCTCGGAGCAAAGCGTAAGCCACTGGCGCGTCAGTTTGCCTACATCACGGTAGGAACGGGTATTGCCATCATGTCGCTCATGGCTATTGTGATGTATCTGGGCGCTTCATGGGTGATGCAGTTCATGACGCCAGACCTCTCGGTACAGGAACTTACAGCACAGGTGTTACGCATTGAGGCGTGGGCAGAACCTGGATTTGCTGCTGCCATTGTCTGCTACGGAGTCTTCGTTGGCGCAGGTGACACCAAGATTCCTTGCACCATGAATCTTGCCTCCATCTGGGCTGTACGTATCACACTGGCAGCACTGATGGCAGGAACCATGGGACTGAAGGGTGTTTGGATTGCCATGGCAATCGAACTCTGCTTCCGCGGTGCAATCTTCTTATGGAGACTATTCGGTAATTCCTGGATGAACCGATACGAAAAACTATAAAAAAAGGGGGAATCTCGCGATTCGCCCTTTTTTATGGTTACAATAATAAGAGTAACCTATAAGTTTGTTTCATTTGTGTTCTCATTTGCCAATCATGGCAGTATTAAACTTCGGTTCTTTTCAGGTTGTGTTATTTAAGGTATTGTGTTATGGTTATGTTCTTTTAAGGTGCTGCAAAGGTAAGGCCTTTTTTGCACTCTTCCAAATTTTTCAATATGTTATAAAACATGAAAATCGGTTGCACACCCCTAAAAGTGGACTTTTTATGTTGTATAACATATTTTTAGAAAAGAAAAATCCCCCTTTCGTCAGCCGAAAAGGGGGAAAATGTATTACCACTCGAAGGATTGGCCCTCCTTCTGGGCACGTTCACTCTGTATTTTCAGTTTCTCTTCAGTAGTTTGCTGGGCAGAGATATCGATGTCTGACCACTTCAGGCGAGTTGGATCAATACCGAACTGCTTCTCTTTGCCCAGTTTCATCGTCACCTCATTGCCTGCTGTCCAAGGCGAATAGGTAACCTTACCGTCAGCGACAATACCTACACGCAGGTACTTTACGGCACTCTCTCGTTGTCCCTCATTCTTACGGATGCTTACCGTGATGGTCTTGGCAGCAGAGGTTGCTGTAAACTCTGAAAGCGCATAGTCACCGGTACGATAGCCGAAGCCCTCACCTGCATCTTCGTACAGCGTTCCCACAGCCTTACCTTCAGCATCAGGATTAACCAGCAGAGTCAGGCTGTCCACCTTATAGAAATCCGTACTCTGCACCAGATTTGCCAATGGCACAATTGAACCCGGACGCTGTGCCACGAATGCCTGATAAAAATCATCCTTCTCCTCGAATGGGATGATGTCCCAGTCGCCCTTTGGCAGCGCAGGATACGTTGGCTGGTTAGCCCAGCGAGGGATAACCATCAGGTCACCACCCAGCAAATAAACCTTCTGCTCGGCGCGCAGCGAAGCATCTGTCTCATCCGCCATGAAAAGAGGACGCATTACTGGCATTCCGTTGACCGAAGCCTCATGGAACAGTGTATAGAAGTAAGGCATCAGATAATAACGGCGATTGACTGCCGTACGGTACACAGCCTCCACCTTTGGTCCAAATACCCAAGGTTCCTGATCAATACAGCCTTTGGCGTTATGGTTTCGGGCAAATGGGAAATAGATGCCAGTTGAGACCCAATGAGCAAGGAGCTCCGGATCACAGTCAGCACCGAAACCGCCCAGATCAGGTCCATTGAATGGCTGACCAGAGAGACCCAGATTAATGGTCATAGGAATGCTCTGCAGGAGATGTTCCCATGACGACATATTATCACCATTCCAGGTAGCGCCATAACGCTGTCCACCCAGGAAGTTATCTCGGCTCAACACAAACGGACGCTTATCCGGCTGCGCCTGCAGACTTCCGTCACGTGAGGCACGGATCATGTTCATACCATAGATATTATGATAGCGCAAGTGGGAAGCAAACTCATAATGTCCCTCACCTGGCATGTGTACGGCATCTTCATCCATTGTGCCATCCACACCCTCAAAGACGGCAGGCTCGTTCATGTCATTCCAGAGTCCGTCAATGCCCAAACGCATGAAGTCGCGCGTCAAGCCGCTCCACCAAGTACGCACCTCGGTGCGAGTGTAGTCAGGGAAGTTACACTGACCAGGCCAAACTCTTCCTTCAAATGGTTTGCCGTCACGATCCTTGACAAAAAAGTCATACTGCTTACCCTGGTCATAAACGAAATAGCCATCCTCTACTTTCACACCAGGATCAATCATATAGACAGCCTTCATGTTGCGGTCATGGATATACTGATACAATCCCTTGGGATCAGGGAAATATTCAGGAGAAAAGGTGAAGACCTTAAAGGCATCCATGTAGTCAATATCCATCCAAACTACGTCACAAGGAATCTGTTTCTGGCGGTAGGTATCCACAATCTCCTTCACACGGGTATCAGGGAAATAGCTGTATCGGCACTGCTGATAGCCTAATGCCCAAAGAGGAGGCAGTTCCATCGGGCCAGACAACTTTGCCAGCTCTGCCAATACCTCACGGGTGCTGTTACGTTCGATGATAATAACGCGGAAGGCGGGACCGTCACTCTCAAAACGGATCTCTCCGTTGAGCGTCAGCCGTGACTTCCATGTATTATCGGCTATGATGCCATAAGCGGTTCCATCCTTTCGCAAGCCGAGCACCCAAGGATGACTCTGATACAGATTCTTGCCCTCATTGCCGAAGTAGCCATAATTATCCTTGTTCCAGAATAGCACCTCTCTGTCATTGCGCAGGAGCGGACCAGTTACCTCACCCGTTCCGTACAGGTCATCATCAGCGCCAATCTGGATAGTAACCACACGCTTGCCATTGGACTCTGAATAGACTGGACACAAGCGCCAGTCGGAAGGTACTACACCTACAGGAGCCAGATCATGCAGGAAGATTGGCGATGGTGAATGTGCCTCTGACTGATAATTGGCAGGATAGAAGACTGCCACATTTTCATCTGTCATGAAAGAATGCTGGGCCATGGCTCCCATACACAAGGAGGCAAGACCTACGATTAAGAAAAATTTTCTCATGGGTGATTTATCTTTAGGATGGGAGCGAATAGGACGGGTCCTTATTTCTCCTTGAAGTTAGAAACTTGGTCGAGCTTGATACGGTCACCCGTAGTATGCTTGATTACAACATGATCAAACAGGATATCCTTGGCGAAGTGCATGTCAACGCCCTTACGAGCCACGAACAGTGAATTACTGATCTGCAAATTTGAAATTGGCATCTCGGGCAAGCCATTGAAGTAGATTGCCTGATTAGCGCCCTGACAAACTATATTGCTGATAAAAAGGTTGCGGAAGCATGGAGTCTCCTCACTTACCGGTGGCACAGGATCACTTGCCGAAGCATCTGCCTCGCCAGCTACACCCAAAGGCTTATTTGAATAATAGAGGTCAAAGGTGAAGCCATGCTCTGCAATGTTGTACATATTGATCTGATCAATATAGATATTCTCAATCACACCGCCACGGCCACGGGTTGATTTCATGCGCAAGCCAGTGTCAGTGCCATTAAACAGGCAATTATGAACATAAATATTACGTGCTCCACTCGACATCTCCGAACCGATGACGAAGCCGCCATGACCATGCAACACCGTACAGCCCTCAATGATCACGTTCTGGCACGGACGCTTCCAGTCACGTCCCTCCTTGCCCTTGCCTGACTTGATACAGATGGCATCATCGCCTACATCGAAAGTAGAATTGAGCACCAGCACGCGGTTACATGACTCCAGATCCAAGCCGTCGCCGTTCTGTGCATACCAAGGATTGCGGATCTGCACATGATCAATGGTCACATCATCGCACATCAGCGGATGCACATTCCAGGCAGGCGAATTGCTGAAGGTAGCATCCTGAAGCAGCACACGGTTGCAGCGGGTAAACTCAAGAAGCACCGGACGATTCAGTATTCGGCGTCGGTCCGGCTCCGTAGTGGTACCCTTCATCTCATCATCCTTGGCATCAGGATACCAGACGTTCTTCTCTACGATGCCGCTGCCTGATACCAGTTTTTCCCATTGAGAACTCGTGAACTTATTCTTTTTAGAGGGACGCCAAGCCTCTCCCTGCGCATCAAAAGCGCCTGAACCTGTGATAGAGATGTCATTGACCTCGTATGCCCAGAGAGGAGCCATCTTTCTGACAGAAGTATTGCCTTCATAGATGGTGGTCACTTCAGGATAGGCATCATATTCGGTAGTGAAGAGTACAAGGGCTCCCTGTTCAACGTGAAGATCCACGTTCGAGACAAACTGGATAGGACCCGTCAACCAGATACCGCTGGGCACTACCAGATGTCCGCCGCCCTTCTTGCCCAGTGCCTGCATGGCATTGGCAAAGGCTTCGGTACAAAGACTACCGCCATCACCCTGTGCACCGAAGTCGGTGACGCTGACCGTATAGTCAGGGATTTGAGGCGTAGCCACTTCTGGCATATCGAAAGGAGCATTATAACTATGAGCAAAGGCTGATTGTGCAAATGACATCAGGCAAGAGAGTCCTGCTGCCATGAAGAATGATGTGCGATGTTTTTCCATAAAAAATATATAAAGATGCGAAAAAAGGGGTATAAGATAGAGCAAAGGGCATAAGGCCACCTGATGCGGAGGGAATCCGCGGGGTGTCCTTACGCCCTTATTATATGTTTTTATTCGATGACAATCTTATAGGTCAGATCGTCATTGTCAGTAGCCACCTTGACCATATAAACGCCAGCTGGCAGGGAAGCGATTGCCACGGTATTACCATTTGAGCTGGCTGCCACCTTACCGTCAGCAGCAACTACAGAGATGCCGTTTACACGACCGCCCTCAATGCTAAGCACATCTGTACCGCGAGTCAGGCGATAAGCCTCTGCCAGTGGAGCATGAATGCCAGACATGTTGATGGTGAAGGTTAGCAGAGTTCCATTTACAGCGTTGGCGCGTCCGGTGTAATAGGTATTGACGCGCAAGGTGTGCGAGCCATCAGCAGAAGCGCCCAGATCATAAATGAAGCTGGTATCGGTAATCTTGTCAGCAACCTTCTTGTTGTCAATGCGCACATCGTAACCATCTACAGCGAGAGGCTCACCATTTGGATCCACAATGTTCATTGCCATCATCCAGTTACCGCTCAAACCAGACTCAACGGTGATACTGCTCCAGCCCTCACCATCCAACGAGATCAGGTCGCTGGTAAATGCCAGTGGCAGACGATTGTCAATAGCCAAAGCTGGCATTTCAGGATCTACATCGTAGCAGTCAAGCACCAGGAAGTAGGTGGTATTATCCATAATCTGGATCGGCTCGTCAAGCATCACGGTATTCCAGGTGTAAAGCTCGTAGTCATCTACTGGAATCTCTGCAATCTGTTCCACATCATCAAACAGGAGGAAGGTGAAGGTAGCATCAGCCGTTGGATAGAAACGCAGGCTGTTGATTACATAGCCCTGATAACCTGAAAGCATGGTCTGGCTGTATTCTACGCCAGCCATGATGCCATAGTTATTCTCTGCCGGACCTACGATGCTTTGCTCTTGAGCCAGACCATGTGCATAAGTGATACAGGTGAGATCATCATCAATTGGAGCCTCCCAAGCAAGACTAACTTCGCTGCCTTGGGTGGTGAGATCAACGTTCTCCACCGACTTATAGCTATAAGAAATGTTTACATTAGTGGTAACAGGTTCGCTCTCCTTACCATCAGCATAAAGAGCCTGCAGAGAGAGAGTATGTGCTTCAGCTGGCACCTTGTCAGACTTCCAACCCAGTTCGGTAGTAGTGAGCACTTCATTGCCATCCATACTCAAACGGTAGCCTACCACCTCATCTGCCGAGAGATCCTCGCCTTCAGCCGTCAGGACGGCTTCAATCATGAAGGTGGCATAATCAGGCACACCATACTGCAATGAGTTATAGTAATAAGAATAGAAGTCTGGTTCTGTGCTGATACGGAGCAAATCACTGTAGCCAGGAGTATAGTGACCGTAATCCATACCGATAACATTCATCGAGGCCGTAGGTACAGTCACCTCAATGGCTACGACAAGATCACCATCAGTTGGCACAGGGACAGGCTGATCAAGCACTACCGTATTGCGCTGCTTATAGACGAGTTCCTGCGTGATAGGTTGAGAATAAATCAGCACTGGGGTCACGTCATCATAATGATAGATGTTGACTGTCCAGTCAGACTGTTCAGACATTGGATAGAAGTTGACCTTGCTGATGGAATAACCGGCATAGTTCTCCATCTCCTCCTTCTCAAATCCGATACCCAGCTCAATTGTCTGACCATCCAGAGCAATACCGAAGCCGCGGAGATTAGCTGTGGCAGGAGTGTACCAGCTCTTGTTTACCAGATTGGTACCAGGAGCATTCCATTCTGCCAAAATACTGTACACACCCTTCTGACGGGCAGCAAAGCCCTCCGGACGAGCAATAGAACGTGGCTGAACACTCAAAGAAGGAGCCGAAGCCCTCATCTCGGTGCCATCTTCATACACAGTTGCTACACTATAATTATATAATGTATATTGAAGCTGTGGATCGTAGAAATAACGGGCATCTGCACCCACCTCTGCAATCTTCTCGTCATTGCGATAGATTCGGTACGACTGAATGCCTTCAGTGGCACGGATAGGGGCACTCCATGTAATCTCTGAAGTGGTGATACCGCTCAACTGACGTGCCTTGACCTCCAGTGGAGCAGCATGCTGACTATCCTGATTGAGCATCACGATGATAGAGCACAGACCCATATCAGTATAACCCAGAAGGGCAATGATATTGTCATCAGCCGAGATATCCTGACCACGGAAGAGGATCTTATAGCCGTAATCCTCTGGCTCTACCAGTCCCAGCTCATCAAAGTTCACGCCACGCTCTGTAAGATAATCCTCAAGCAGGATAGCAGGACCCTGACCATTCGGATAGATGATGGCACGACCTCCGTCATAATCGCCTGACGAACCTACACAGGTATAGCTGTTGCTGATGCCGAAGAGAGAGACGGTTGATTCCCTGTTCATCGAAGGCAGACTTGTCACCTCACCTGTCTCAATGTCATAGATCGAATAATAATACTGTGTCTCCGCATCTGAATCGACTGACATATCCCAGCCGCCACCATAAATAACTTTCTTGCCATCAGGAGAGAAGCGGTTGACACTTGACCATGGACCCTCCTCTTCAGAAATGAAAGTACGGGCACCGCTTGCCAGATTCCACAGGACACACGAGCGATTATAACGATAAGCCCAGCCGCCCACTACGGTTCCGTCAGGTGAGATACAGTAAGGAGCGCCTCCCTGCATACCGTCATTACTGATATCAAGCAGCTGTATGAGCTGACCTTCACGCCACACGGCAGGAGTATAGTTTCCATTGATATACAAAGCACCAGTCATCGTAGTGCCGTCAGCAGAAATAGAATAACCCTGACCTGCACCATGATAGTTATCATTTGGACCAGAGAATCCCTGTGGGACCTCTACTCCATGCCACTCACCGTCACGATAATAACCTGGCATATCAGTACCGGCTCCAATCTCTGAAGTTGAATGGTCAGTAAACGATCCACACACAGTACCGTCATTGGCAACTGACCAGCCTGATGATTCCTCACTGGTGCTCAACAGTTCGAAGGTATTGCTCTCAAGATTCCAGAGGAAACCTCGCTGCACATAAGAATAATCCGAAAAGATACCCGTGGCCCATTTGCCATTCGGAGAGATTGCCATGACCTGATAGTCAGGTGGCGACATCAGCACGATTGGCGTAGTATCAGCCCATGCTGCAGCAGCTGAAGAAGCCAACACTGCAAACAGGGTTGAAAGAATACGATTTTTCTTCATTGAAAATATGAATATGATGTGTTAATATTTTACAGAATCACCTTGTAGGCCTTTTTCTCGCCCACCAGGATAAAGGTTCCGTGCAACTGCTCGATTGGCGTATCTACCTGATGTCCATTCAGGTCAAAGACCATCACTTTCTCATCCAGGGCACGTACCTGTTCAAGTGAAGAGAGGTGATTGACGTCAATCTCCACACGATCCGAGAGCACCTTACCCAACTGGTAGCGAGAGAGAATTGAGATCAGAGCCTTATCATCACTGATTGTGCAATGCATGGTGTTCTCCTCCGTACTATAGCGGAAATCCTCTCCTACCTGATTGTAACCCATGATGAGCTCGTTGCTTACAAAGCCCAATTCAGCAGCATTGGCCGGCACATCGAAAAGGATGGTTACATAGTTGTAGTTGTTGTTATCCTTGACACTCTCCACGGCACGGATATTGGTAACGGCAGGGAAATCGAGCGTCAGGTCAACCTTCTGGATGTTCGAAACGCAATAACCACGACCCTCCTCATTGTCAAGGACGGTCTGTACCAGATAATCATACTCTCCGCTCATGATATTCCGGTCAGTATAAACCAGATTGCCGGCGGCATTGATCACAAAGTCACCCTCACCAGCTTGAGAAGCCTCATTCAGCTTCACGTTCTGGATCAGCTCACCATTACGGTAGATGTTGAATGAGACGTGGGCATTAGAGCCACCCACTGCAGGAATTGTCCACTCCAATTCAGCATCATTCATCCCAGAATCAACCTTACGCACCTCCACCAGCTGCAGAGCCGTTTCATCCAGCTTGCCAGAGAAGTCATAATAAGTTTCCTCCTGATAAACTCCGCTCTTATACCAGTCACGGCCAAAAGCAGAATAGCTCTGGAATCCGATGGTATGATCATCCTTGACCGTATAGACCGTCTTGATATAAGGAATCAGTTCGCCCGTCTCCTCATTTTGAGAATTGAACTTTTCGTAAAGCATCAGCTGGTCACCCTCATAAGTCCAGTGTTCCTCCTGCATGAAGTCACCGGCTGCTGTGGTGATCTGCCACAATCCGTAATCCTCCACATAGTCACGGTTGCATAGGCGCACAGCCTTGATCAGTTTGCCCGATTCGTTGTATTCACGCTCCTCTTCATAGAATTCTCCCGTGAAGGTCTGATTCGTATGGCTCGACTCCACCAGAGCAGGCAGATTCTTGCCGGCAGAGAAGTCTGAAAAAATCAGCGTCTTGCCCTCCGATCCATCTATATAATGAACCTCTTTCGTGCAGTTACCCTCTGCATCATACTCATAGACGATGCTGTTCTGGTTTTCGATCTGCTCCACTACATTACCCTGCTCATCATAGCGGAACTCAACCACACCAGCGGCACGGTGCATTACACGGTCACCATAGTCATAGAGTCCGTACTGATAGTGGTCAATCATCTCCAGTCTACCTGCCTCATCATAGATGTAAGGACTGTAGTACTGTGTATAGAGCTCCTTGCTACGCTGGCCGCAAGCGGTCTCTACTACAGCTACCACCTGAAGGTCCTGATTATAGAGATAAATTTTCTGACTGGTTATCTGATCATCTGGAGCTGTTCCCATAAAATCGCCATAACATGAGACGGTAGCCAAAACACGTGAAGTATCAGTAGCAGCCCAGGCATCCATACCCGAGCCTAACGCTGCTGTGGCAAGTACAAAGAAGATTGTTTTTTTCATTGATTATGTTTTATTATAATATACGCACAAAGGTGTGCAAAGATACTGCTTAATTCTTGAAAATCCAAAGTTTAAGGTATCATTTCGAGTTAAAAAATGCAAAATAAGCCACTTGTCGGCATTTATGTAACCCTAAAGATTGTTTTTGTGCAAGCAATTACCTATTTTTGCACCTCTATTTTACGCGCATACAGGTAATCTAAACTAAAAAATATGGTTTTCTGATTGCTGTTTTTATGGCGCTCTTCCGACGATGAAAATCCCCCACAAAAGGGTGCAGGATTACAACGCGAATTAAACAAAAAACAATTTCAAATTTAGATAATGACAACTCTGACCAAATCACTTCTTGCTGCCTCAACGCTTCTGATTGCAGCGGTTTCTACTCAAGCACAGTCCTCCATCGGATACACCTCCGGAGAGATGGGTCGCAACACCATCTGCCGAATGGGAATGACCGAGAAGCAGGGTCTTGCCATCAAGCTCAGCCATGACAAGCTGCAGGCGCTGGCTGGCACCTCTATTTCCAATGTGAAGCTTGCCTTTGGTTCAAAGAATACTGACGGCAAAGTTGCCAACCTCTTCATCACGACTGATCTGGATGCCGACCCGCTCTACACACAGACAGTTTCCATTGCTTCAGCTAATAAGTGGCAGACCGTCTCACTGGATACACCTTTCACGATCACTGGCGAGGAGGAGGCACTCTACGTAGGCTATACTGCTTCAATTGCCACTACCTACAGCCTGCTCCAGACGGATCATACCAACGAACTCCGCGGCTGCACCTATGCCTGGAACAATGGCGAATGGACAGACCTCTACGGCACCGGTTACGGTAGCGCCAACCTCTATCTCGGGCTCTCTGAAGAGATTAGCTTTGCCGATATAATGCTTGCAGAGCTTGACCTTTCGAACAATTACTACATTGCCAATCACGAATACGAACATACTACCCGCCTCTTCAACTTCGGCACCCAGACCATCACAAGCCTTGAGGTCACGATCGACATGGGCTGGGAGAGTTCTTCGTTCATTACTACCAATCTGTCTATTCCACAGTTCGGATCTTATGAAGTACCTCTTCCACAGTTGACCAAAAACGTTGAGGGCAATGTAAATGTGGAGGTTACGGCTCAACTCTATGTTGGCGACGAGGCAGACATGTCAGACAACAGTTTCAGTTCATCTGCCTACTTCTACCCCTCAAACATTGAGCGCAACGTCTTTGTAGAGGAATTTACCGGTATGACCTGTCCTAACTGTCCGGCAGGCAAGCGTCTGCTTGAGTCAGTCATCGAGCAGAGCGATATTCCTTGTGTTGAGATCATGCACCATTCAGGCTACAGTGCGGATGACTTCACCACCAATGCAGATGCCGAATACACCTGGTTCTATGGCAGCGAGAGCACGTTTGCCCCAGGTGCTATGTTCAACCGTCTCACCAATCCTGCCTCTGGCACCGGTGTGCCTATCATCGCAGCCACCAGCCAATCCAGCCTTTTGAGTTCCCTCCAGTACGCCAGCCTCTTGCAGCCTTATGCTTCGCTGTCGCTGACATCCAATTATGATCCTGAATCACGCATGGTGGAGGTGGACTTCTGTCTTTTTGACCATAATGCTTTGCCAGGCAATACCGTTCTCAACGTCTATCTCGTACAGGACAGCATCATCCGCAGCCAAAGTGGTGCAAGCGGCGAATATTACCACAATGGAGTTTTGCGCAAGGTACTCACCAATAGTGACTGGGGATTACTGCTTCCTGACTCTTTCACCCCAGGCAATCAGCTGGATTACCACGTTTCCTACGAACTGCCCGAAGCAATCTACTCGGATTACTACAGCGGATCTAATCCTTTGTACAGCATACCGACTGACCCGGCGCATACACGTATCGTTGCCTACATTGCCAGCTATGACAATGCCGATTACAACAACAATATGGTGTACAACTGCATCGAAGTACCACTCATCAACGGCAGCTGCACCCAAAGCGGAATGCCTTCTGCCCTTGAGAGTATTCAGGAGGACAACGAAGCCAAAGAATATGCTTGCGACCTGCAGGGACGTCCTGTGGATGCACGCAATAACCTGCCAGCAGGTCTTTATATCATCAATGGACGAAAGGTCCTGATCCGCAACAACTGATTACCATCTTCTCCAAATGAAGCATCTCAATAGCTGCCTGCTTGCCGCACTTTTTGCATCAGCTGGCACCCTGTTACAGGCGCAGAGGCTCGATCCTTCAGCACAGCTTCTCATCAGCCATCACTTAAGTCCGATGCCAGCCGTAAGTAATGACCAAGCGAAGGCATCACTTATGACCCTCTATGTCCAATACGAGGAGGGCAACACGGATTGGGAAGCCATCCGTGCCTTGGGCGGTCATGTAGGCGTCCGTATCGGAGGACTTGCCACCATCAGCCTCCCTGCTGACCATCTCGCAGCTTTGGCAGAAGTCAAAGGCATCCGTTATGTGCAGGCACCTCAGCCAGCACAGCCTATGCTTGACCTTGCCCGTGCTGAAGCCCATGCTGATGATGTGCAGCACTTCACTCATCCGCTGACAGGAGAGGAAACGGGTTTTACCGGCGCAGGTATCGTCATTGGTCAGGTGGATGCCGGTTTGGATTACATGCATAATGCCTTCAAGGCTGCCGATGGCACGCTGCGCATCAAGCGTGTCTGGGAGCAGGGTACTGATCCTGCCACAGCACCCATTGCCGGACTCTCATCGCCAGAATCATTCGGTTATGGAGCCGAGTTCGATACGCCAGAACTGATCCTGGCAGCCGGTGGCGACAGTGATGCCGGTTCGCATGGCACTCACGTGATGGGAATTGCTGCCGGAAGTGATGATTATCTGAATGGCCAGTTCCATGGCTTGGCTCCTGAAGCAGAACTGGTGATGGTGGCTATTTCTGACGTTGGCGCGGACAATTCCCGCATCAGTGACGCCATCAAGTACATTTTTGATTATGCTGATTCAGTACACAAGCCTTGTGTCATCAACTTAAGTCTGGGATCGCACAGCGGACCTCATGACGGCACCTCTCCTTTTGATCAGATTGCTGACGCGCTGCAAGGTCCGGGACGCCTGATAGTCGGAGCTGCCGGCAACTATGGTCAGGACAAATTCCACATCAGCCGTGACTTTACTGAAGATGCCTCGCCTTTGCAGGCACTTCTCAATTTCAAGTATGGCATCTCTTCCGCTGACCATGGCGAAGTAGAGCTCTGGTGCGATGCCAACCTTCCGCTTCGTCTGGAGGTATTCAGTTACAATGTCTTCTCTGGCGCAGAATCGGATGTCACCACTTACATGATTCCTGCTGATTTAGGCACGGAGGCAAGTGAATTCAGCTTGGGACGCAACATCACCGGCAAGATGCAGATTGCAGGTGACCTGAACCCATTCAACGGCAAGAGTCACATCGTCCTTCGTTCCTATATTACCAATTTACGCAAGAACTATTACGTCGGCATTCGCCTCTCCGTTGATGAAGAGCAGCCATTGCCAACCTCTGGTCAGCTCGACCTTTGGGCAGATGACAGCATCATTGACTTCAATGCACCAGAACAGGTGGGATTCACTAATTCTACTACCGAAAGCACCATCACAGAGATTGGCGGCACGGCTCATCGCATTCTTTCCGTTGGCGCATACACCACACGTGACAAGTTCCTGCTTGAAGGCAGTTCCGACTATCTTCCGGTGGGAATGGAGCTCTATGATTTGAGCAACTTCTCCGGCTTCGGACCAACTGCTGACGGACGACAGAAACCCGAGGTTTGTGCCCCGGGCAGCTTCATCGTATCGTCGGTGTCGGGTCATGATGTCACCAGTATCTACATGCATTCTCATTATACAGATGCTTCTGGCCACCCGCAGCGCTACGGCTATCTGCAGGGCACCTCTATGTCAGCGCCTTTTGTCACCGGTGCCGTTGCCCTCTGGCTTCAGGCCTGTCCTGAACTCACTCCCGAACAGCTGAAGGAGGTCATTACAGCCAGCACCCGTCTGGATAATTTCACGCTCGACTCCCGTTATTGGGGCGCAGGCAAGATTGACGTTCAGGCAGGTCTTGAGAAGTGCATCGAATTGAGTGAGGGGCTCTCTATCCGTCAGTTGAACAGCTATGCTGCCACAGAATGCCGCTATTATGACCTTACGGGCAAACAGCTTCAGACACGACCTGCACACGGCATTTTCCTGATGCGTCAGGGCGACAAGATACAGAAAGTCGTGATGCACTAAGTTCAAAGAAAACTTCGAACCTGAGCATCACGACTTCCAGAAGGGACTGAATCCGTTCAGAACTCTATCTCCAGCTGAGCAGGAGGCAATAGAGTGAATGACATCCGATGATAAGGGGTAGCGCCATATTTTGCAATACCTGCACGATGTGCCTTGGTCGGATAACCTTTATTCACCGCCCATCCATAGTGAGGATACTCCTTATCAAGCTCCACCATCTTATCGTCACGGTAAGTCTTGGCAAGAATTGAGGCAGCAGCAATTGACATCATCTTGCCATCACCCTTCACTATCGTCTGGTGCGGTATTCCCGGATAGGGACGGAACTTGTTGCCGTCAATGAGCAGCTGGCTGATCTGCATCGGCTCTCCCCCGGCGGATTTCAGTTTTTCAATCACACCATTCACCGCCCGATGCATCGCCTCAATACTTGCCTTGAGGATATTCATGCGGTCAATCTCATGATTGTCACAGATACCCACTGCCCACGCCAGAGCATCACGCTCTATGATGGGGCGCAGGGCATAACGCTGCCTCTCCGTGAGTTGTTTGGAGTCGTTCAGTGCCACAAGGCTTTCCTCTATCCGGAGTTTCCCCTGGGCAATGAGCTTACGGTCGCGCTCCAGGATCTCATCGATGTTGAGCGGGAGCACCACACAGGCAGCATACACAGGACCAGCCAGACATCCGCGTCCGGCTTCGTCGCATCCGGCCTCCAGCCGGTCTTTTTCAAAATAAGGTAGTAACATGGGCGCAAAGATAAGCGTGATTCGTGAGAAAAGCAAAAAAATGAGCCGCAAAAAGTGGCGGAATGCCAGTTTATCTCTATCTTTGCCTCCTAATTGCAAATAAATAATATGAATATTGCAGCGTTATTGAGTGGTGGGGTGGATAGCAGCGTTGCTGTCCATCTGCTTTGCGAACAAGGGCAGAAGCCAGACCTCTTTTATATCAAAATCGGCATGGATGACGATGGTTATTCCTGCCCGCAGGAAGAGGATCTGGAGATTGTTCGTGCCATGGCTCGCAAATACGGACTCAAGCATGAGGTAGTAGATCTGCAGCAGGAATACTGGGATCAGGTGGTAGCCTATACTATTGATAAGGTAAAGCGTGGATTTACTCCCAACCCTGACGTAATGTGCAACCGCCTCATCAAGTTTGGCGCCTTTGACCAGAAAGTAGGTCACCTCTATGATAAGACCGCTACGGGTCATTACGCCTCATTGACTATGGGCGAACTGTCAATAGAGCAAGGACAGTTGGCGGTAGTCGGTTCCGACGCTCCTCGCACCTTCCTCGCCACGACGCCTGATCCCATTAAGGACCAGACAGATTTCCTTGCACAGCTTGAAGGCTGGCAGGTGGAGCACAGCCTCTTCCCTATCGGCAATATGGCAAAGGGGGAAGTGCGTCAGATAGCGGAAGCTGCCAAACTGCCAAGTGCGCGGCGCAAGGATTCGCAAGGCATCTGTTTCTTGGGCAAAATCAATTACAACGAATTCATTGAGCGCTTTCTGGGCAAAAAGGAGGGCAACATCGTAGAGATTGAGACCGGAAAAATTCTGGGCAAGCACCAGGGATTCTGGTTCCACACCATCGGTCAGCGCAAGGGACTCTATCTGAGCGGCGGTCCTTGGTTTGTAGTGAAGAAGGACATTACGGACAACGTCGTATATGTGAGCAAAGGCTACCAGCCAGAAGCACAGATGAAAGATGAACTCGTGATGCGTGACATGCACTGGATTACGCTTGATCCATTCGAGATACCAACCGCCCAAACTCTTCAGACGCCGTCTCTCTCCGTCCTTTTCAAGATACGTCATGTAGCAGAGCTCCGTTCCGGCATCCTGACCAAACGCGGCGATGGATCTTACTATCTCAAGATGGACGCAAAGACCAATGGCGTAGCACCCGGACAATTCTGCGTCATCTACACCCCTGATGGTCGCATCTGTCTGGGCAGCGGAGAGATTGCATGGGAGTGATTTTCAATGCTTGTAACATGCTCCACCCGACGCAGAAGACATCTTGAAATTCCTACATTTTTACAAAATATGTGAGATTATTTCGGTTTTACCGTGCAAATAACACCCATAAAACCGAAATAATCTCACATTTTTTCTATTTTTTAGTTTTTATTTGTATCTTTGCACCCACAATGCAATCATATCTATCTGTTCACATGAAACCTACATTAATTGCAAGAGACCAAGAGTGCGCAAGGCTTCAGAAATGCCTTGAAACCGACCGCTCAGAACTTGTAACCATATACGGAAGACGACGTGTCGGCAAGACTTATCTTGTTGACGAATTCTTCAGGCAGCAATACGACTTCACCTGTGTTGGCATACACCGTGGTGCCAAAGCTGTGCAGCTTCGCAACTTTGCCAAACAGCTGAAACGAGCCATGGGAGCAAAGACGATGCAGAAGTTTTCTGATTGGATGGATGCCTTTGATGCTTTGGAGGATTATCTGGAAACCTTACCTACAGACAGGAAGAAAGTGATATTCATAGACGAAATGCCATGGATGGATACAGGCAAGGCAGATTTTGTTATGGCACTCGAGAACTTCTGGAACGGGTGGGCTGCTCGGCGCAGAGACATTGTGATGATAGCTACCGGAAGTGCTTCGTCATGGATGGTAGAGAAAATTGAAGAAAATGAAGGAGGACTGCATGCCAGAGTAACGTGCAAGTTGCACCTCAAGCAGTTTTCGCTGAAGGAGACAGAGGAATATCTGCGAAGTCGAGGCTGCCGATGGGATCGGTACCAGATCATGCAATGTTACATGGCGATGGGCGGTGTGCCGTATTATCTAAGCCTGCTGGATGTCAAGCAGAGTGTAGCACAAAACATCGACCGACTTTTCTTTGAGGAAAAAGCAGAATTGAAGAATGAGTTCGATGATCTATACAATGCGTTGTTCAAATATGCAGAACGATACATTTCAGTTGTCAAGATGCTATATGACAATCGGAAAGGTCTGACCCGCGAAGAAATAAATAAGCTCTACACTTATCCCGACGACAACCTTACGAAAATTATCCACAACCTCGAACAATGTGATTTCATAAAGGCAAATGCCCAATATAAGAAAGGTGAAAAGTCGGTAATTTTCAGATTGACGGATTTCTTCACAATATTCTATTTCAAGTTCATGAAAGACAATCTGTCGGGCAACGAGACATGGTGGCAGAACAATATTCTTGGAGCCCAGGTCTTGTCATGGAGTGGCATAGCGTTTGAGCGAATCTGTGAAGGCCACATCCGCCAGCTGAAACGTGCATTAGGCATCAGCGGAGTTGCCACAGAGGTGAGCACATGGCGCAAGCTCAAAGACCAGACAAGCAAGGGTGCCCAGATAGATCTGATAATAAGGCGAACAGACAGGACAATACATTTGTGTGAAATGAAGTTCTCTACGAGTCAGTTCTCCATAAGCGATACGTATGAGCAAGAATTGCATGAAAGGCAAGCCATCTTTGAGGAATCAGAGAAAATAGCAGAAACCGTGGTGCATACTTTTGTGACTACATACGGAGTCAAAGATGGCATTCACAAGAGCATTGTCCACAGTGAGGTTACGATGGAAGATTTATATGCGGAGTAGGCCTCAACGATCTTAATGTTTTCTCCCTACCTAATGTCTAATCCCTTTAGATTTGCCACTCGAATCTATCATTTTAAAAGATTGCCGAAAGACACCGATTTTGCTATTTATATAAGAGAAAGTTAATTATATAATAATGTATTTTTTTCAAAATTCGAAGTTTTTATCAAAATATTTGGAAAAAAGGAAGATTACATTTATCTTTGCCACATCAATATTCTTTAACCCTTTATTCTTTTCACTATGAGAAGGTTTCTTCTTCTATTGATCATGATTGCAAGTGTTGGCATTGGCTTTGCGCAAGATGTCATCGTCAAGAAGGATGGTAGTATCATCATGTCTAAAGTGCTGAAAATCTCAGAGACTGAGATTGAGTACAGGAACTTTGACAATCCTGATGGTCCCATCCGCACAGTAAGTATCAGCAACGTCCTGTCCATCAACTACCAGGATGGAGAGAAGGAGATGTTTGGGGATACACAGACCGCTCCAGCACCTGCTCCTGCCCAAGCATCTGAACCCGAAGAATCTCGTTTCCCAGAAGTAGATTTGTCTCAATTCCATGGCTTTCTTCTTGCCAAGGGTAACTGTGTCTATGTCGCAGCCAATTCCACAGAACAATGGGATCTATGGGGCGTTGAGAGAATCAAGTATCATCTGAAGTCTATTGGCTACTGGACGGTGGTGGACAAACCAGAGCAGGCTCATTTCATCATACAGTTTGGTATAAATCTGCGAGGCAATGATCGTGCATACGGCTATCTGAGAACGAGGAAGAGTTATGAGGATTTTCCCGAAATTGTCTATAATAAAAATACGTATAAAATCAATGAACCAGAGACCGAGAGATTTATACTACAACAAGTAGGCGAAGAGAAAGAGAAAGTTGATTGGGCTATTGATGTAACTTTTGATCTCGACTATAAGCTTAGTGACTGGAACATGCTTTTTAAAAGACTTGGAAGTCCCAAGACTGACTGGAAAAAGACCTTCTGGTGGGTTCCGTAAACTCATACTTAAAAGTGATGACATCCCCTCTTCAAGAGTATTGAGGAGGGGATGTCTGTTTATAATCCAATCAAATCCTTGAACATACTGATGACGTAGTCCGTTGCACGATGCCAAGAAGTTACACATTCTCTTCTTTGAAGAACTTGTCATCCATGGCCATCTTGCGCCTAAAATCCATAGACATCTGTACTGGCATGGAATCGCAGCAGGCAGTTGCCTCAAAGTAGCGTTCACGGCTTCTGCGTTCGCGACGGAACATCTCCTTGGTGCCGGCATCGTCCTGCACGAAGTTGAGCGCATTGGTGATGTTCATGGTGCGAGCTACCTCTACAGCATCCTGGTTGGTACCGATGTAGGTGAACATCCATCCCCTCTCCTTCAGCTCGGCTATCAGCCTGGCAATGGTACGAGAGTCATACTCACGGCTTGCATTCTCGTAGCCATCGGTGATGATAGTCACCAATACGGTATCGTCGTCACTCACGCTGTGGCGGATGCTCTGGATGCCGAAACCAATGGCATCATACAGCGGAGTGCAGGCTCCTGGGTTATACTCCTCAGGACGAAGATCCTGAACTTCAGTGATTGAAACCTTGTCACGAAGCAGACGGATGTTGCCACTCTCAAAAGGTACGATACTTACCAGCTGTTCGCGCTCAGGGTACTTCATTTGTGACAGACTGATGGTCTGCAGTGTCTCATTGAGGCCGCTGAGTGCCTGACGCTCGATACATGACATACTTCCACTCTCGTCGAGGATAATAAGGTTGAATACTCTTGTCTTCATAATCGAAAAAAATATCAACAATGGTTTCCTAAATCATTCATACTATGATGCCACGCGCATCCTCACCCACAGCCATCGGGGAATGAGTCGCCAAAAGAATACCAGCACACGGTATTTCCAGTCAATGGTGAGAATATGGCGCTTCTTCTCCAATCCTTGGACAATCTCCTCTGCCACCTTGGTAGCATCGAGCTGCATAGGATAATGATGGTTATCTTTGAGCAAGGCTGTCCGCACAAATCCAGGACGGATGTCCGAGATTGTCAGATGCTTCAACCCCTTCATGTGTGCCAGTTGCGTCAGGCACTCCAGATAATGATTGATATAACGCTTGGTCGATGAGTACGCTGGCGAGGCACCCAATCCTTTCGTACCTGCTATCGAACTGATGACTGCAATATGTCCGTCCTGATCAGGATGTTGCTCATAATAATGGAACATTGCCGTGACCATGCGGGTGAATCCCAGTGCATTGGTCTCCACCGTAGCCAGTTCCTTTTCCACGTCGAGTTCCACGTTCTGATGTCCGATGCCCGAACTATGGAAATAGAGATCACAGCCTCCGAGCTTACCTATCAATGTGTGAAGCTTCTCTACCGCATTCGGCTGTGTAACATCAATACACTCCGTAGCCATCACATTGAGATTCTGCCGCTGTATCTCAAACAGTAATTGCTGACGACGGCCAGCAATACCGACTTCCCACCCTTTAGAAGTGAGTACTTTCATGACCTCAAGGCCTATGCCCGAAGTAGCTCCTATGATTATCGCTTTTTTCACTTTATCTGTATTTATGGGTCAAAAATGCTACGGGAAAACAGATGCACATGCAGCTATGATTGTGTTGTGATGATGGTGCATCCAAGTGCAAAGTAAAAAAAATTCCTTTGCAATTCCAATAATTATTTAGAAAATTCTTTTATTCTAATTATTTGATTGCAGATTATTAATAAATTGCAATGCCAAAACGGCAGATTATAGGAATAATAAAAAAAATGAGGTTGCAGATGCATTTTTTTTAATTTAAATTTGGAGTATATATAAATAATGTATAGATTTGCAACGTGAAAAGAGAAGAGAGAGCCGATATTTCGGTTCCCTCTTTTTAGTTTTTAGATAATGAAAATTATTCGAGCTGTACGGTTGGATGCCTGTTATGGCGAATAGAACGCAGATGACGCAGATTTAACGGATTTTTATGAAACGCAAATTTAAGCAAATTAAAGCAAATTTGTTTCAATTCGTTTTAATTCGTGTTTGAGATAATCAGTTATATCCGTTTGATCCGTTAAATCTGTGTTCAAACTGTACAGGTCGAAATTATTTCATTCTCTGCATCTTTATATCATTCCTTATATGATCAACAAACAAGAAATCACAGATCTGGTCGATCAGTTCCTGCTGGAGACCGATTCGGAAAGCTACCTGATTGACGTAACGGTGAGCCGCGACAACCAGATAGTAATCACACTTGATAACGATGAGTCGATTGACATTGACGAGTGTGTTGCCCTCAGCAACTACATCAATGACCGCATGGATCGTGACAAGGAGGACTTTGAGCTCGAAGTCGGCTCGGCTGGTCTCACCTCTCCACTCAAGACACTGCGTCAGTATGCCAAGTTTGAGGGCGAGGAGATGGAGGTCATGATGCGCGACGGACGCAAGCTTAGGGGCATCCTCGGCGCAGCAGATGAAGAGGGTTTTGACCTGACCTGGACTACCCGCGAGAAGGTCACAGACCCAGTCACTGGCAAAGAGAAGAAAAAGAAGGAGGATGTAGAGCATCACGAGCACCTGAAACATACGGAGGTGAATCGGGTGCAGTATAACTTCTAAGACGCCCCCATCCCCTGACCCTTACACCCTTGCAGGGGGAAGGGAGTGGTTACCATCAGGTGACATAATCCTTTAAGGGAGATGGATGGCTAATGCCTCTATTGACAAGCATAGGGGCATAGAAAAAGAATAAAAATAATTATTAATATTAACTAAAATAGAAATTACCCCAATAACATCTTACTCCCTTGTTCCGCAAGCTCCACGCGAGCAGAGTTCGGAGCCCCGCTTCAGGGGAAGGGTCAGGGGATGGGGGCTTTACTTTCATTATGGCACGTCAGAAAGAGGAAGTTATCTCAATGGTTGAGACCTTCCAGGAATTTAAGGAGCTGAAGAACATCGACCGCTCCACTATGATCAGCGTACTTGAGGATTCTTTCCGTTCGGTACTTACTAAGATGTTCGAGACTGATGAGAATTACAACATTATTATCAATCCAGACAAGGGTGACTTTGAGATCTGGAAGGAGCGTACTGTAGTAGCCGATGAGGAGCTGCAGAATGAGAACCTTGAGATCCGTCTGTCAGAGGCACGCAAGGTGGTGGAGGATATCGAAGTCGGTGAGGATTTCACCGAGGAGGTACATTTTGAGAAGTTTGGCCGCCGCGCCATCCTGAACCTTCGCCAGACACTGGCTGCCAAGATTCTTGAGCTCCAGAAGGATGTACTCTACAATAAGTACAAGGATATGATTGGCCGCATTGCCAGCGCAGAGGTTTCACAGATGTGGAAGCGTGAGATGTATATGCTTGACGAGGACGGCAATGAGCTCTCCCTCCCACGCGGCGAGCAGATTGCGGGTGACAACTTCCGCAAGGGTGACCAGGTTCGTGCCGTTGTGCTTCGTGTAGATAATGCCAACAACAATCCAAAGATCATCCTCTCACGTACAGCACCAATCTTCCTGCAGCGTCTGCTGGAGCATGAGATTCCAGAGGTAGCTGACGGCACCATCCGCATTGTCAAGATTGTACGTCTCCCTGGTGAGCGTGCCAAGATTGCCGTAGAGACCAGCGATGACCGCATTGATCCAGTAGGTGCATGTGTAGGTGTTAAGGGTGGTCGTATCCATGGCATCGTACGCGAGCTGCGTGGCGAGAACCTTGACATTATCCCTTACACCGCTAATCCTTCACTCTTCATCCAGCGTGCCCTCTCTCCTGCCTCTATCTCACAGATTCACGTCAACGAGGAGGAGAAGACAGCTGAGGTATTCATGCGTCCGGAGGAGGTTTCCCTCGCTATCGGTAGGAACGGTGCCAACATCAAGCTGGCTTGTCTCCTCACCGGCTACCAGATTGACGTATATCGTGAGGGTGACGGTGATGATATCTTCCTTGACGACTTCAGCGATGCTATTGATTCCTGGATTATCCAGGCACTTAAGGGTATCGGCTTAGCTACTGCCAAGGCTGTGCTCGAAGCAGATCCACAGCTGATTGCTGACAAGGCTGACCTCGAGGAGGAGACCGTAGCTGAGGTTCGCGAAATCCTTGCCAAGGAAT
The DNA here is from genome assembly GCA_045617885.1 of Bacteroidales bacterium. Taxonomy (GTDB): domain Bacteria; phylum Bacteroidota; class Bacteroidia; order Bacteroidales; family UBA3663; genus Liminaster. The sequence continues at coordinate 34,164 of JAZLJN010000066.1, forward strand.
TTGAAGGTCTTGATGATACGAGCAGCGAGAGTGCTGACGAATAAATATTAACCATCTAAATCCATTTAAAATTAATGCGTCTAAGTAAAATAGCAAAAGACTTCAATGTCGGCATTCAGACTCTCGTGGAATTCCTCCAAAAGAAAAATGGTACTTCTACAGAGTGGGGACCGATGTCAAACGTCCCAGACGATTTATATGAGATTTTGAGCCGTGAGTTCAATAAGGATAAGTCTGTCAAGATGGCTTCTGAACGCGAGCGTCAGGAGCGTCTGCAGGCACGTGACAAACTCAGAGAGGAGACCCGTCAGATCAATGCCGTAAACAATGGCGTTCCTCAGACCAAACAAGCCAAGACGGCGTCTCCAGCGGCTGAAGAGAAACCACAGAACGGACCAAAGGTATTGGGTCACATCGATCTGGATTCGCTTAACAAACCAAAGCAGCAGCAGAAGAAGGATCAGAAACCTCAGCAGAATGCCAAGCCACAGGCACAGCGTCCAGCTGCAGCTCCAAAGCCACAGCCAGCCAAACCTGAGGTGGCACGCAACAATGAGGAGCATGCTAAGAAGCCCAACCAGAGTGCCTGGGGTGAGCGCAGCAAGGACAGAATCAATGACGAGCCATTGCCAGCCGAGGCAAAGAATGGTGAGGTATTCCGCCTGAACCAGACTGCAGGTCCACAGCTCAATGTAGTTGGTACCATTGACCTGAATGCACTCAATCAGTCAACCCGTCCGAAGAAGAAGACCAAGGAGGAGAGAAAGAAAGAGCGAGAGCAGCGTTCACAGAACGGCCGCAATAATGATGAGGCACGTGGCAGCCGCAGGCAGCACGGTGCACAGAAGGTAGATATCAACGAGGAGATCAACCGCAACAAGGGACGTGATGCCAAGGGCGACGAACGACGTGGCCGCCGTGACAAGATGGAGGATGGCCGTGGTAAGCATGCTGGCAAGGACAAGAAGAAAGGCCAGCAGGCATACAAGCAGGAGGTCAATGAGGCTGACGTACAGCAGCAGGTTAAGGACACACTTGCTCGCCTGACCAACAAGCCTGACAAGAAAGCTGTCAAGTACCGTAAGGATAAGCGTAATGCTGCAGCACAAGCAGCTGCACAGGCTGAAGAGGCAGAAGCAGCACAGAGCAAGATCCTTAAGCTTACAGAGTTCGTTACTGCCAATGACCTCGCTACGATGATGAACGTCTCTGTCATCCAGGTCATCTCTACCTGTATGTCACTCGGCATGATGGTTTCTATCAACCAGCGCCTTGAGGCTGAGACCATCGACCTTGTAGCATCAGAGTTCGGCTTTGAGACTGAATATGTGAGCGAAGAGGTTGAGTCTGTACTTGAGGAGGAAGTTGACACCGAAGACCTGCTCCAGTCACGTCCACCTATCATCACCGTAATGGGTCACGTTGACCACGGTAAGACCAAGCTGCTTGACTATATCCGCAACACCAACGTAATTGCTGGTGAGGCAGGTGGCATTACCCAGCACATCGGTGCCTACAACGTACAGCTCAAGGATGGCCGCCACGTAACCTTCCTGGATACCCCAGGCCACGAAGCATTCACCGCTATGCGTGCCCGTGGTGCCAAGATGACGGATATTGCCATCATCATCGTTGCAGCTGATGACGGTATCATGCCTCAGACCAAGGAGGCTATTAACCACGCTGCGGCTGCAGGTGTGCCTATCGTCTTTGCCATCAATAAGATTGATAAGCCTACCGCCAATCCTAACCGCGTGAAGGAGCAGCTGGCTGCCATGAACTACCTCGTTGAGGAATGGGGCGGCAAGTATCAGAGCCAGGACATCTCGGCTCGTGATGGACTGAACGTAGAGGAACTGCTTGAGAAGGTTTTGCTCGAAGCAGAGATGCTTGACCTTAAGGCAAATCCTGATAAGGCTGCCAGCGGTTCAGTTATTGAGGCTACCCTTGACAAGGGACGTGGCTATGTAGCCTCTATCCTTGTGCAGTACGGTACGCTCCATGTGGGCGACGTAGTTCTGGCTGGTAAGCACTATGGTCGTGTGCGTGCTCTCTTCAACGAGCGTGGTCAGAAGGTAGATGTAGCAGGTCCAGCCTGTCCTGTACAGGTACTGGGTCTGGATGGTGCGCCATCAGCCGGCGATCAGATCCGTGTACTTGAAACCGAGCAGGAGGCTCGTGAGATTGCACAGAAGCGTGACCGTCTGCAGCGTGAGCAGGCACTCCGTACCCAGAAGACCCTTACACTTGACGAAATTGGCCGCCGCCTGAAGCTGGGCGACTTCCAGGAGATGAACCTCATTGTCAAGGGTGACGTGGATGGATCGGTAGAGGCTCTTACCGATTCACTCATCAAGCTCTCTACAGAGAATATCCAGATCAACGTTATCCACAAGGCGGTGGGCCAGATCTCCGAGTCGGACGTTGTACTGGCTGCCGCATCCAAGGCTATCATCATCGGCTTCCAGGTTCGTCCTTCAGCCGGTGCGCGCCGTTTGGCTGATCAGGATGGCGTAGATATCCGTACCTACTCTATCATCTATGATGCCATTGAGGAGGTTAAGGAGGCTATGGAAGGCATGCTCAAGCCTATTGTCAAGGAGGAGCTTCAGGGCAACGCCGAGGTCAAGTCAGTATTCAAGATCTCAAAGGTGGGTGCTGTGGCTGGCTGTATTGTGCGTGACGGTAAGATCCATCGTACTGACAAGGCTCGTGTCATCCGTGACGGCATCGTTGTCTTCACTGGCGAGCTGGCAGGTCTCAAGCGCTTCAAGGATGATGTCAAGGAGGTTGGCACCAACTTCGAGTGCGGTCTGTCAATCAATGGTTACGATGATATCCGTGAGGGTGATATCATTGAGGCATTCTCTGAGGTACAGATCAAGGCAAAGCTGTAAATTAAAGAAGCAATTATATCCCCAAAACGAATGGCATGGGTTTGCAAAACTGCAAATCCATGCCATTTGTTTTGGGCATCCATTTTAAAGTTGTGAATTTGGCGCCAACAGTCTTGGCGTCCATTTTAAAGTTGTGAATTCGGCGCCAGCAGTCTTGGCATCCATTTTAAAGTTGTGAAATCCTTGCCAAGCAACCGTGACGCCCAATCCAAGGCCTCCGGACATTTATCTATGAGCCGCGACACCCAATCTGACCTCTCCAGACGCTTAACAACGAGCCGTGGCACTCGATCCGACCTCTCCAGACACTTAACAATGAGCCTTGGCGTCCAATCCGACGTCTCGGCTCATTTTACATCGTACTCCACCACTACCTTCGTAGTTGGGACGAATGGGTGGTTATTAGTAACCATCAATTTCAGTTTACCTGCCTTTGATGGGGTCATACAGAGAGAGCAGGTCTGCCCCACTTTATTCCATACCTCATCGGCAAACTGGCAGCCCTCGTTGTCGATAGACACAGAGCAATTGGCATCAGCTTTCTCAATGACAAAGGAATAGCTATCACCCACCTTCAAGGTTCTGACCTGCGGCACACCCTTGAGCCGAACCTTCTGCAGGAACTCAAGGTTGGCAATGGGCAGATGCGGGAACTCCTCGCCTCCTGCCAGAGCCCGCTGAAAGGCTTCCTGCGGAGTCAGCCCCAGCCTGGCAAGCAGCGGATTGGCGTAAGGCATCTGCAGGAACTCCTCTTCCCTCACCATCCGCTTCAGGAGCTGTGCACTTCGTTTTTGAGGCATGTGGGACAAGATGAACCAGCGCGGATCTGTATCAAACCATATCAACGGTTCTGGGTGGCGCACGAACTTGCCGTTGACAAAGAGTCCGGCTCCCCACGTAGGATCCATCAGAACCTCTCCCCTCTCTGTAGAGGCTATCAGCCACACATGACGCTCCAGTTCGTCCGGATGGGTCGAGTTCTTGCCATTGCCATTGATCAGTTTGACTTTCAGACCAACTGTCTCTGCCATACGGAAGAAGAGTTCGCAATAGCCCTGACACACCGCCTTCCTCCTCTCCCAGCACTCATCTGCCGTGCGGATATTGCCGGTGGGGTCAAAATCTACGTTGGCACACAGCCACAGGTATATGGCACGAGCCTTCTCATAGTCAGTCCGCGCCCCTTCGGTTATCTGGCGTGTCCGTTGGGTATAATTATATTTGGTGGGCGACACATAGAATCCCGAGCCATACACAGCCTTCTTCTTAAGGGTAGATTGTGCATGGTTGGAGACGAGTGAATTGGACTCTTGGTCTGCACCTACCCATGCGTTACCCTGCTGCTTGCTCAATGTGTTAGCAAACAGCATGACAGCCACCATCATGAGGGCAAAAGATATCAGAATCCGAGACTTTTTCATTGACTGCTATGTGTTTATATCGATTAATTAAACCGGGACAAAGATAAGTGTTTCTATTCAATATCACAACAATTCAATCAAAAAAATGCTTTTTTGACCAGATATGCAGTCCAAATGCACTATTTTAATGATATAAATCTTGTATCAATCAAGAAAAAGCCTTACCTTTGCAGCGATAAAGATAAACCTTGAACTTAATTAATATCGCCCTGTGAACGACATCACTGCACTCCAGACCCTAAACGATCTTGACAAAATCCTGCTCATTTTTGTAGGCATCGGAGCCTGCATCGGACTCTATCGTGGTTTGATCAAGGAGGTAGTAGGCACCATCGGTGTGGTATTGGCAGCCATCATTGCCAATATCATCTCCCCCTATGCCATGCCTCATCTGGGACAGATGATGGATAATGCCACGCTGGCAGCCATCATCGTCTGGATCGTAATCTTCTTCATGTGCATGTTCCTGATGCACCGCGTTGCCTATCTGCTGGGGCGCATCATGCGCTCCATTGACCTTAATTGGCTCAACCGTCTGGCTGGCGGACTCTTCGGTGCCATTAAGTTCTGCCTCATCGCAGCCCTTGCCATATCCGTGATTGAGATTGCCTGCGCCAACGTGGAGGGTCTGAAGATTCAGCCTTATATGGAGGGTTCGCAATGCGTTCCCTTGATACATCAGGTCGTTGACGTCCTGATGCCGTGGATCTCCCAGCATATCTTGAGTCCTGCGCTTGAGATGCTGAAGTAATTTCTGTGATTGTTTTGCTCGCAAATTGAACAAAAAGGAATATTTGGATAATGAAAAATTCTTTGATTTTTTTCTGGAACCAATTTAAATGGTCATTCTTGTCGCTTGCCATTTGGGGTATAACATTGATTGCTACCCGTAATGAACTCATCGCGTTTGCGGCTCTCATTGCCTCTTATTTTGGGATTCTTTTTTGGCAAAAAAAGAGAATTCAGCAGGACATCAAGCAGTTCAAGGAAAAGCATGCTGATCAGTTGTCGAAGAACGGTTTTTTGATAGAAATCCTTTCAGAAGAATTTGGCAAGAAGAATAGTGAGATTAAGACTGACGACTATGGACTCCCCAGCATAGTCTCTCCACACGGATATGCAGTATCAACTGATTTCGGGGAGGATATGCATAATATTGAGTTCGGTTTTTTATGCAATTCTGCCCAATCTGACCAGTTAGAGCCTATGATTACTTCATTTGTAGAGGAATGGAATATACGCTATGCTGAACAGCAGATAACACTTGAGTATGAGGTGGTGGAAAAATGGTACAAGAGGGAATACAAAAAATATCTGCTTGATACTGTTTCGAATAAAATTCATCTCCTCATTCCCTTTAAGGTTGACAAAGCGGCCTATAAAAACAGCCTGCATGAACTCCGTCAGTTCGTAGAGTGTCATTCCGATAAGATCCTTCACCGGGAGTTCACCTTAAGCGATGGTACACGTCTGGTCTATCGTGGCGAGTATCTGGAGGAGGCGACCAAGAAGGGTGGAACGCTTGGTCAGGACAAAACGAAGGACGTATATGATAGCCTATTCTTGATGGTGGGAAAGGTGAAGAATATGAATTTTTGCCACCTAAAGGAATTCAGGGATTTGACCGATCACTAACATTCATCATTCGCAATGATACTTTGCATGGCTATACTGACTGTCCTATTCTTTTGAAAAAGGCAGAGCGTTAAGGGTTTTCTGGACAAATACTGAAGTAGTCCCAAAGATGCAACGCTCTGATAAAAAGACCTGATGACAGAAAAAAAAGCAATATTATTTTTCTATGAACAGAATAATAAGTATGTATTAAAAGTAAATCATTCAAACGGAAGTAAAAAGTATGACGAAAATTTGGATGAGACAGGAAAATACGTTATATTTGCGCCCAAAGAATTACAATAATTCTATTTAACCCTTACACTCATAAGATGGAAGGAACACCACGAACCCACGAAAGCGATGTAATGCAATTCTGCGTAATTGCCATCGAAACGGCTGCACGCAAGATGAACATCTCCCCATCAGAACTCACCAAGCGTCTTGATGAGCAAGGGCTCATTGAAGGACGCCTCTTCAAGTTCTACGACACACTTCACACCCAGAGTGCCAACTATGTGGCAGACGACATCGTCGAAACCCTCTACAACTATGAGCATGATCAGTAACGATAACTATATATTGTATCACGGAGCTACTACCGAAGTACGTGAGCCTCTCACGCATGTTGGTCGTCCCGAACTTGATTTCGGACCAGGTTTCTATCTAACCAATGACAAGCAGCAAGCTATTAATTGGGCGAACACCAAGGCCGGCAGGAAGAAAGGACTCAAGGCGATTCTTAACATCTATCACTTCGACCTTGATCGTTTTCTTGCCAATTCTGACTTCAAACATCTGGTGTTCCCAGAATATAATATTCAGTGGTTGGACTTTATAGCTGCCAGTCGTAAGGGAAAACAGCCATGGGCAGAGCTTGATTGGATAGAAGGAGGAATAGCTAACGATAGTGTCATTTCTACTGTTGATGCCTACGTCGATGGCTCCATGCCAGCAGAGATGGCTTTGGGAAAACTCATCAAAGAGGAACTTAAGCATCAGGTTTGTATCAGTAACCAACACATTATTGATCAATACCTGACGTTCCAAGAATCAATCCAACTATAACTATCCAATGAAAGACTATCAGTTATACCGTAAGATTACACGCATCATCATGCAACTTTCCGAGGAACTTCACATTTCCTCCAAACGAGCTATGCTTATCTTCTATAACTCCACCGTAGGGCAGCAGTTGCATGACCCTAAATATGGATATCAGCTAATGTCTGACACGTATATTGTCAACGATATAAAGGCAGAGTTTTCAAATAGGTAAATACGAAGACGCCACAGGTCAGTAATGTTTTATTGCTAATGATCGGCAGAATTAGGGGAACCAGACCGCAACTGATAAAAAATGGCCATAGGGGGGGTATTGGGATGCTCCATTTGTAGGTCTTATGTATGAGTACAAAACCAACTAAATATCAATAAGACTCAAGGTGCATCTCTAACAAAAAGGAACATAATTATGAAAAAACAGAATCTTTTCTTTCTCCTCTGCTCTCTGATCATGAGCATAAGCGCATGGACCAGTTGTGACATAATCAACGACGACGTGATCGTGGATTGGGCTCCTGCTGAAATTTACATTACAGTTCAGGATGCCTCTGGCAAAGATTTGCTGGATTCGTTAAACAGCCGGTGTGTCCTTGATGGACTCACCGCCACCTTCAAAGGCGAGACCTACGAGGTGCGCACGGACTGCTGTGATAAATATGCTTACGGCAGAGACACCAGAGCCTATATGCCTATCTGGTATGGCCTTTGCCTCATCAATCAGGATTTGGTATGGGACGGCGAGAAATGGGAGTTGCAAAAAATCGACAACAATATGCTCTACCTTGGTGAGATTGATGGATCAGACGATATGGATGAAGACATCATCCTCTCCTTTGCCAATGGAGAGAAGCATATCATCCACTATCATTGCTCCCATCATAGTTACAGAAAGGCATCATGCCGACGGTGGTATTCGCTCGACGGAAAGAAAACCGATAATAACAAAATCAATATTGTGATGTAAACTAATATATTATTAAAATGAGATTTATTATTTCGACTATTCTGTTGTGTTCATGTGCTCTTGGTGGCACTGTTCAGGCACAGACCATGCCTAGATTGTCCGACTTGGGTCTTGCGCCCATCGCAACATTAACCTATTCTTGTGAGGAAGAGGACTATTCTGTCTCTTTGGAGATGGACTATGAGGAAGGCCGCGTGAGCCAGTTCCATGGCCTAAGCAGCGAAAGTGAAGCCACTGTGCAGTTCAATCCACTACAGATGACGGTGGTGAGTGAAGATATGCCCGAAGTGATATATAAGGACATCGTGCTCAATGAAGCTGGGTGCGCCACATCATGGACTACGAGTCTCGGTTCCCAGATGTATCAGTGCAGCGCCACATACAATGAGAAGAACCAGCTGATTGCCATTGAGCTTGAGGAAGGAGAGAGCATCTCTCTGACTTGGACTGACGACAACTTGACCCACTACGAATTGAACTACGGCTCTGGCTATAGTCACTGTGAGACGTTTGACGTCACTTACACCGATCAGCCAAGTAATGGTACTATCGTTATGGCAGTCACCCCAAGTTTCGATGAATTTGGATTCTTCGCCTTAGCAGGCCTTATGGGCGCAACCTCCAAGAATCTGCCTTTACAGGTAGTAAATCGCTGGGGCAGCGACGTCTATTATGACACCAACGATTACGAATACGAGTATGACGAATACGACCGCGTCACTTGTGTGATGACTACCATCAACGGGGCACATACCGACTATCGCCATTATACCTACGCTCCAGATACCAATCATCTGGATGCCATCACTGGTTTTGACAAACCTAACACGCGAAAGACTACCCAAGGCATCATCCGCACCCTGCCCGACGGCACGCAAAGGACCTACGACTATCTGGGACGATGATGATCAGTCTCATAAAAAAAGAACTGGCACCCTGATCCAAACTCAAGGTGCCAGTTCTTTTTTTATGATAATCTATGAAATTACTTTACAAAAAACTTCTTGTCATTTACGATTGAGAAGTCATAATTACATCGACTCAAACTTCTTGACCGCATCTTCAACAGACATATTTGCGAAGTCCTGTGCGCGAACTATGCGACCAGACTTCTTGTCTGACAAAAATACACCGAGAACGGCACCAGTAACAGCACTTTCAGGAGCGTTTGGTGCATTAGGACCACCCAGGTCAGTTCTGCACCAACCTGGATCGATCAAGTTGATCATCACATTTGTACCCTCCACCAAAGTACCAAGATCCTTTGTAACCTTGTCAAGACCAGCCTTACTTGCTGAGTAAGCAGCTTGCTGTGGCTCCTTATCAATACCGCTTGTTGTGTTGACGATACGACCGTAACCTGCCTTCATCATACGAGGAAGGTAGTGATAGCAGATAATCATAGGAGCAATGATATTAACCTTGAGGCTATCAACAAAATCAATGGCTGGAGTGTCAAAAATCTCCGAACGGTAAGTAACCTGAATACCCGCGTTGTTAAGCACATATTCAATGTTCATACCCTCGTCATCAATCTTCTTCAACATTGCACGCACCTCATTCTCGTCCTCGAGGTTTGCAGCAATTGTCAGCACCTTGACACCTTTCTGCTTAACTTTTTCTGCGATCTTATCAAGATGCGCCACGCTACGGCTATGCAACACAAGGTTACATCCGTAATCTGCGAGCTTGTCTGCAACCAAAGCACCAATTCCACGACTTGCTCCAGTTACCAGAGCCCATTTTCCACTAATACTTTCCATTTGATAGAATATTTATTAAAAGTCACGCCCGACACTAAGCTAGGCGTGACTATTTTTTATACTGAAATGATGCTTACTTAGTAGCAAATGAGAGATGGCTCTTGCCGGCAGGCAGAGGAGCTGGCTGTGCTACGTTAGCGTTCTTGAGGATGGCAAGGGTCTTCATCATCTGGCTTGCCTTGGCATCAACCTTTGCAGCATCTACTGTTGGATTCTTACGCTGGAGGTCAAGGTTCTTTGGCAGAATGTCATGACCCTCGATTACATAGTGATTGCTTGGATAGGTCTTTGGTGCCTGCATGTCACCAGCTGGACGCTCTGCATGGATGTTGCTTGCCTCCGCACGTGACTTGATGAATGGATGAACAGGAGTGTTCATGTTGAACTGCAGGAAAGCAGGGATATCCATGTCGCACTTGGCGTAAAGTACCGGGAGATTGTCCTCCTGGAAGGTGCAGTCATACAGGAAAGAGATACGTGAGCTGGTCAGCTCATACTGATACTCAATAATATCTCCTGCCTTTACATCTGGCACAAGGATGTGACGTACCATGTAGTTCTTGTCAAGACGGGTATCTGTGAAGGTGCTTGGCTTGATATCGCGGCGTTGTACCTTACCCTTCTCATTCTGGCTATAAACGACTACCTTGATGCGACCAAACTCGTCGTACATCTTTGTGTCATCCTCCATATTGAAATAAGTGATGTCAACATTGGCATACTTGGCACCAGAGTCCTTAAGGATCTTGACACGCATCTTTACGTCATAGGTCATAACGACGTTCTGATTGTCAGCAGAACCAAGATTCTGCAGACTGCTCACGCTAAGCTCGGTGCTCACATCACTGAAACTCTGAAACTGGCGAGAAATCTTGTAAATGACGTTCATGGTCTTGTTCAAAACCACAGCCTCAGCATCTGGAGCCTCGCCCCATGCCTGGAGAGACCACTCGGTCTGTGAAGGTTTGCCCCACTTGGTGTTAGGGGTCTGTGCATTAACATTCACGGCAACAGCCAAGGTAAGGCATGCGAATAAAAGAGTCAGAAACTTTTTCATATAGATCAATTTTTAGTAATATTCTACCCTTTAGACTTTACAAACGGTCAAAAGATTAATTGTTGGCAATAAATGCTGGCTCCGGAAGATGCATACCTGCCATAAAGAGGTGTTTCTCTGCTGCATATTTCAGGATACGCTCACGGCTTTCAGCAGCCTTTGCCTTATCCATATCGTAGTTGCCACTAATCTCTGGATGCTGCAACTGAAGAGCTGCACCATGCATCAGATCACCAATCACGAGGAGTTCTGCCTTCTCAAAAGCAGTATGTCCTGGCGTATGACCAACAGCATCAAGAGCAACGATGCCGTGAGTGAGCGTGTCACCGAACTGGAAGAGATGGAGGTTGCTCTGGTATGCCTCCATGACCTGACGCTGCTGTCCGTTGCGATCAGCCGGCATCTCGTTGATCCATGCCTGATACTCCACTGCACTTGCATAAACCTGCGCATGGGCAAAAACTGGCAGATCATCCTGAAGCATGCCACCGATATGATCGCCATGGAAGTGAGTGAGGTAAATGGTGCTGATACTGTCAGGTGTAAGACCGAGCTCTGACATGGCGCCGAGCATCTGTCCGCCATGAGAAGCTCCCAGACCGGTATCAAAGAGACACCACTCGCCATCAGCACGCATCAGGAAGGTGCTGACTGAGGCAGGAATGCCTTCTTGAAGTCCAAGGTCAGCGATAAGCGAATCAGATGCCTCGGGGAAGAGTGTACGTGGCATGAGCCGGTCACCTGCATTGTCCTTCAGCCAGACAATACAAGAGCCATCACTCAAGGTGAGCTGATTACCATTCAATTCGGGAACTGCCTGCTCCGAAGCAGGAGCAGACTTGTCAGAAGTGCAGGCTGCCAATGCCGAACAGGCGAGCAGCAAAGAGAGTTTGCGTAACATATTGTGAAGAATAATTATTTACCAAGGGTATCTGATGACAGCCGAAAATCCATTAACTTGCCAACAATCTCCGATCAGCGCTCATCGCCTGAACCATGAATCTTATCACGCTGCATACGGGATGCAAGTTTGTCAAGGTTCATCTGGCAGACCTCTTCGAGCGAATAGCCGAGATCATGAGCCAATGAGGCGGCATACCACATGACATCACCAAGCTCCAAGGCTATCTGATGCTTGCGCTCAGCCGTAAACTCATCATTATTATCACGGATTACCTTCTTGACCTTGTCTGCCACCTCACCGGCTTCACCGGTCAGGCCCAAGGTAGGATAGATAATTTTTCGCTCAGATGGATAGATAGCGGTAGTGAGAGCTCCCTGCTGATATTCGTTGATAGTCATTTGTGTTGTCTGGATTAATATTTATAGAATGAGCAATATAGGCGGCAAATATACGATATTTATGACGAATGACAAAATAAATGAATGATTTTTCGACTGAAATCCTAAATAATTCATTCATTTAGTCACTTTTGGGGGAGAAACGGAATTCCTTTTCTTCTGCGAAGTGATTACCATACCTACTCCACTGAACACAAGCAGGATGGCAAGGATGTGACTGTAACGCAATACTGCCAGACCCAGAATCAGAGAGACAGAAACAGAGACGATGGGCTGAACGTAATTATAGACGCTGACCACCGTGGGACGAAGCGTGCGCTGCCCGAGCATAGTCAGGATGTAGCCCAGATAGGTACCAAACAGGACTACATAACCCGCTTCGAGCCACGACTTCATGGGTACGCCCTGCCCGATTACCTCAATGACATGGCTGCAGGAGAATGGCAGAATAAAAACTGTAGCCCAGAGGAACATCCACTTGTTAACAGTAAAGACACTGTAGCGCTTGATCAGAGGATTGAACAGGCTCAAGTAAAGAGCATAGGAAAACTGTGCACCCAGACAGAGCAAGTCGCCGGTCAGATTGCCCTCTTTGTCCGTCACCGCCGAAGCGCTTGCCTGCACAAGAATCAAAGCGCCAATGCAGCCTATCAAAACTCCAATGACCTTCCTGCCCGTGAGTTTTTCCTTCAGGATCAAAGCAGAGAGGACCATAGCAAAGATGGGCATAGAGGTAGTGACTATGCTGGCATTGACCGGGGAGGTCAAGCTCAAACCTATCGTGTAACAGCACTGATTGAAACAAAGTCCCAGCAGACCGGCACCTGCAAACCGAAGCTTATCACGCATCGGCACATGTTCATGCTTCACAAAAAGAGATGTCAACCAGAAGAGTAATGCACCTCCCAACACGCGGAAGGAGACCATGGAGATTCCATCCAGGCCATGCGTCATCGCATCCTTGCCCAAAGGTGCCATCAAACCCCAGAAAGCGCAGGCACCTGCCATCGACAGGTGCGCTATCAATAATCGTTTCGTATCTGACGTCATTATTATATTGCGCCCCATAACCATAAGCGCAGGCGCAAAGATACGGCTTTTCTGGCATTGTACCTCATTTTTCCGCTACAAAAATCTGGTTTTCTTTGCTTAATATGCAAGAATTCATGTTTTTGTTTGCTTTTGTTCGCAAATTTAACTATCTTTGCCGTCACAATCCGAACTTTTTTCTTTCACTGTTATGCGTAAATCACTCTTACCTTTTGTGGCACTCATTGTAGCCGCATGTTCTACTGAAAAGCCTATGCAATACGAAGCCTCTGTAACCCCTTATCGTGATGGAAAGAAATGTGCCATCAGCTTTACTTATGATGATGGCATGCTCTGCCAATATACTGACATCGCTCCCGAACTGGAGAAGCGCGGATTCCGTGGCACTTTCTGGATTATTGGTGCCAATATGGGCAAAGATGATGCCGGATATCCATGGATGAACTGGGATCAGGTAGCTGACTTGTCCAAGCGTGGTCATGAGATCTCAAACCACACCTGGAATCACCCATCCCTGCCTTCACTCACCATTGACGAGGTGGCAAAAGAGCTGCAGCTGTGTGATGACAAGATTGAGGAGGTTACCGGCAAGCGACCAATCTCAATGGCTTATCCCTATAACGCCATGAGCCCGGAAGTAGTGGCTAAGTGTGAGGAAAACCGTGCGGCTACCCGAACCTTCCAGACCGGACATGGACAGAAGAACAGCTTCACCACCCCTGACAGCATGCGCGTCTGGCTCAACGGACTGCTGGAAACCGGCGAGTGGGGCGTAACCATGACCCACGGCACTACATACGGCTGGGATATGTGGGATCGGCCAGAAGAGCTCTATCAGTTCTACGATGAGGTGAAGGCACAGGAAGAGAATGTGTGGGTGGCACCTTTTGGCGAGGTGGCAGCCTACATCAAGGAGCGTGACGCTGCTACCGTTGAGGTAGAAGGAACCAATAAGACGCTCAAACTGACCGTGCGTCACTCGCTTGATACAACAGTCTTTGCAGAACCTCTCACTATTTCAATCAAGGGTGGTGACTGGAGTCAGGTGCAAAGTATCTCGATGCCAGCCGGCGTGCTCAATGTGGACTATCGTGGCACTGAACTACTGATTACTGTCAATCCAAGCAATGAACCAATTGTATTGAGTTTGGGCAATAATCTGGGATTGTAGTCACGACATTAAATTACATTTCTAATTATAAACATTTGTTATTATGCTTTATTCAATTATCATTGGCCTGATCTCAGGCTATATCGCAAGCAAGCTGCAGAGTGGCAATAGCAATGGTCTTATCATTAATCTTTTCCTCGGCATCGTAGGTGGCGTGGTGGGCGGCTGGCTGTTCGGACTTCTGGGTATTGACACCTATTCTTGGATTGGTGACATCATCTGCGGCGTAGTAGGTGCAGTCATTGTTCTTTGGGCATTTGCCAAACTGAAGAAATAATCCGATTCCTTTGCATGAAACGTCTCTTTCTCCTCGATGCATACGCATTGATCTATAGGGCCTATTATGGCTTCATCAATAAACCGCTTGTCAACAGCAAGGGGCAGGTAACTTCTGCCATCTACGGTTTTACCAAAACGCTGCAGGAGGTTCTGTCTGGACAAAAGGTTTCAAGCCTGGGCGTAGAACTGCCGGCAGAGGTGATTGATGACGATGGTATGTTGCGACCAGACTGCATCGCGGTATGCTTTGATCCGAAAGGTGGAACTTTCCGTCATAAGGAGTTCCCCTCTTACAAGGCACAGCGCGAAGCACAGCCGGAAGACATTACCTCCGCCATTCCCTGGATCAAGCGTATCATCGAAGCTTACCGCATCCCGATCTTCGAGATTGAAAACTATGAAGCGGATGATGTAGTGGGCACAATGGCACAGTTAGCTGATGTCTCTGGAGAATTTGAGACGTTCATGATGAGTCCGGACAAGGATTATGCACAGCTCGTCACAGAGCACTCGCGCATCTTCAAGCCAAAGTCTTTCGGACCAGGTTATGAGGTGCTCGACGTGCCTCGCGTGCTGGAGAAATATGGACTGAAACAGACCTCGCAGGTGATAGACATGCTGGGTCTGCAGGGCGATACTGCCGATAATATTCCTGGCTGCCCTGGCGTAGGGCCCAAGACGGCGCAGAAACTGATTGAAGACTTTGACAGCGTAGAGCAGATGCTGGCTGCCGTAGAGGCCGCCGTAGCGGAAGGAAAAAAGGAGCTGCCGCAGATGAAGAAAGGTATGTTTGCCAAAGTGGCAGAAAACATACAGCAGATTCGCGACTCTAAATATCTGGCTACCATTTGCCGATGCGTGCCAGGAGTGACGCTCGACGCTGATGCGCTGAAGATTGAGACGCCTGACTACGAAGAGCTCTATAAGTTATTCGAAGAACTGGAATTCCGCAAGATGAGGGACGAGATAAAGAGCCTGCTCTCATCCAGTCAGACAAGCAAGCCTGCTGCCGTTGCAAAAAAGTCTGACGCTCCTATTCCACAAGAAATACCCCAGACGCTCGCCACCATCAAAGAGGTGAAGACCCAGTACATCATCTGCGATACTCCTGCCAAGCGACAGGAGATGATAGCAGAACTTTTCTGGACTGCAGAATGGGCATTCGACACCGAGACAACCAGCATCAATGTGATGGAGGCAGAACTTGTGGGCATCTCCTTTGCAGTAAACAATCATAAGGCATGGTATGTGCCTATCCCTGCCAGCCGCAAGGAGGCAGAGGCGGTGGTGGAGGAACTGCGTCCGCTGTTCGAAAACGATGCGACCCTCAAAATTGCCCAGAATGCAAAGTATGATTATTCCATGCTGATGCGCTATGGAATGGAGGTCAGCTATCCGCTCTTCGATACAATGATAGCCCATTATCTGCTCGAACCGGAGCAGCCGCATAACATGGACTATCTTTCAGAAATCTATCTGAACTATCGTCCCATCCCGACGAGCGCTCTTATTGAAACAGGAAAGAAAAAGAAGGAGGCAGAGGAATCACTCGATCTCTTTGCCATGATGGATGCGGCAGAAGAGGAAGAGAAACCTAAGACAATGCGCGACTGTCCGGTGGAACGCGTGGCAGAATATTGCTGTGAAGACAGTGACGTCACCTACCAGCTGGCACAGAAGTTCAAGGCGTTGCTGCAGGAACAAAAACTGATGAAGCTCTTCACGGAAGTGGAGATGCCCCTCGTTCGCGTGCTGGCAAACATGGAACTGACCGGCGTACGTTGTGACGTAGCAGCTTTGACCGAATCAAAAGCAATCCTGGAGGAGGAACTGAAACGTCTGGAAAAGGAGATGACTCTCATAGCCGGACATCCATTCAATCCTCTTTCGCCTAAAGTGGTGGGACAAGTAATCTTTGACGAACTCCGCCTCGACCCGAAGGCGAAAGCTCGCAGCACGGCAGAAGAGGTGCTGCAACAGCTTATCATCAAAGTAAAAGGCGAGACGCTGAAAGTGAAACACACAAACGGCGACGAAGGAGAAACCGTTGAAGAGGAGTTTGACAAGAGCCTGATTCTGGAAGACATCCTCTCCTACCGCGGAATCCGCAAGCTGCTCGGCACCTACATTGAAGCGCTGCCAGAAGAGATTAATCCACAGACGGGACGTATCCACTGTCAATTCAATCAAGCAGTAACAGCTACAGGACGTCTCTCTTCAAGCAATCCGAACCTACAGAATATCCCGATACGTGACGCTATGGGACGTGAACTGCGCAAAGCCTTCATCCCAGACGAAGGAGAGGTATTCTTCAGCGCCGACTACAGCCAGATAGAGCTCAGGCTGATGGCTCACCTCTCACAGGACAAAAATATGATTGCAGCATTCCTGGAGGGTGATGATATCCACCGCGCCACGGCAGCCAAGATCTATCACCTTCCTCTGGAGGAGGTAAGCAAACTGCAACGCACCAAGGCGAAGACGGCAAACTTCGGAATCATCTATGGCATCTCCGTCTTCGGTCTTGCCAGTAGGCTTAACATCCCACGCAGCGAAGCCAAGGAACTGATAGACGGATATTTTGAAACTTATCCTCGCATCAAGGAATATATGGACGAATGTATTGCCCTGGCGCGTGATAAGGGCTATGTGGAGACGCTCTTCGGCCGAAAGCGAATGCTCAAGGACATCCATTCCGCCAATGCTACCGTCAGAGGATACGCTGAAAGAAATGCCATCAATGCGCCAATTCAGGGCACAGCTGCCGACATCATCAAACTGGCGATGGTGCGCATCACCGAACGTATCCGACGCGAAAAGCTTCATGCCAAACTGCTGATTCAGGTGCATGACGAATTAAACTTCAGTGTTAGCGAAGCTGAAGTAGAGAAACTGGAGAAACTGGTGCTTGAGGAGATGGCAAATGTAGTAAAACTATCCGTACCGCTGATTGCAGATTGCGGCAGAGGAGATAACTGGCTCGAAGCTCATTAACCAATGACCGTAGATAGAATCATAGAAGACCAGGAGTTCGGGCATCTATACATCAAGAGCAATGCCCGGTCAGTCAACTATTCCTACCGTCCTGCCAAGGATGGAACAGAGCAGTGTGGCATACTGATCACCGTGCCTCTTGGTTTCGTGCTTGGCAATGTGCTGGAGTCGGTTGAGCGGATGAGACCCAAACTGCGCAAGATGCTTGAGGAGTACAGGGCGCTCTCCCCTACATCTTCAGGAAATCCAAGCCGTCACATAGACTGGAACTTCAAGATCATCACTGACTGCATCCATATCTCCCTTGTCCAAGGCAACCGCGAGGGTTTCTATCTTCACAATGAAGAGGGTGAATTCCGCCGCAATGCTTCCACTCACGACGTTGAGGTGATACGGCCTGCCATCTTGCAGCTGGTGTGTCCCAAGGACTGCGACTTTCAGGAAGAAGGACGTCAGCAATGGCTCGAAAAAGCCATCATGGAAGGCATCAGAAACCATGCCAAAGTACAACTGCTGCCGAGACTCAAGGATTATGCCAAGCTGTATAATATTCAGTTGCACGAAACCAAAATCAATAGCAGCAAGGGCAGATGGGGAAGCTGTGCAGAGCACATCAAAAAAGGAATATTCTCAAAAACCAAATATTTCAACATCAATCTCTCGCTCTTCACGCTGCTCCTGCCTGTCCGGCTGCAGAAACTGATCATCCTGCATGAGCTGACCCATACACGCCACATGGATCACAGCGAGGCATTTCATCATGACCTGGATATTTGGCTCAAAGGTCAGGAATCGGTCCTTGAACAGGAACTGAAGCGATACACTACCTCCATTTTCTCCTTCGTCTGACCTTATAGTTACCGCAAGTCAAAAGTACCTTTATCCATTTTTTTTGCTCCACCAAAAGAAATCAAAAGAAATCAACTTATTTAGTGGTAAATAATGATTTCCTTTGACGGAGAATAATCAAGATTTATAAAGGTAATTTTGGGGTGTGTTAAGTATAAATGAGGGCAAAACTATTTCGAAAATGGAAAGACAGTAAATATTGAGATTAAGTAGTCATAAAAAATAACCTTTACATTATTATAATTAGACATGCAATCACATTTTCTCACATCAGCTGCATTGTTAGCTTCCTTGCTGGCAGTATCATGCAGCAGTAATCCTGCACCTACGGCAGACAATAGCACCATCAAGAAGATTGTCTTCCCTGGAGATTATCCTGATCCAAGTATTGTACGCGATGGGAATGATTTCTACATGACTCATTCCTCATTCACCTACTATCCAGGCTTGCTGGTATGGCATTCTACAGATCTTGTCAACTGGACTCCGATCTCTCGTGCCGTAAAGGATCAGTCCTATTCCATCTTTGCTCCAGAAATCTGCAAAGTTGGCGATAAGTTCTACATTTATTATCCAACCAGCGGAGGAGAGAACTTCGTGGTCATGGCAGATAATCCTGCCGGCCCTTGGAGCGATCCTGTCAAGATTGATGTCAATGGCATTGATCCTGGTCACGTCTATGCAGAAGATGGCAAGCAATATCTCTATACCAATAACGGATTTGCAGTGCAGCTGACGGATGACGGCCTCGCAACTGCTGGCGAAAACATCAAGCGCTATGATGGCTGGGAGTTTCCGGCAGATTGGGAGACTGAAGGCATGTGGCTTGAGTCGCCAAAGCTCTTCCAGAAAGATGGATACTATTATCTTGTCACAGCAGAGGGCGGCACCGCCGGACCTTCCACCAGCCACATGTGCGTAGTGGCTCGCAGCAAGTCTGCACTGGGTCCTTGGGAAAACAGTCCATACAATCCTCTCGTGCATACCTATTCAGCAGATGAGGAATGGTGGTCAAAGGGACACGGCACCATCTTTGACGATGCAGAGGGCAACTGGTACATCGTATATCATTCATATCGCAACAGCTACCACACTCTGGGACGCACTTCCATCATCGAGAGCATTAAATGGACCGTGGACGGCTGGCCAAAACTTGCGGTAGAGGAGAATACTTTTGCTGAAGATGCAGCAGGCAGCGTACAGTATGCCAACCTGCGCGATTTCTCTAACCCAATCATGTGGGCCAAGTGGGAACCAGGTTTTGACAATGCAGAACTCTGGACTATTACCGCTGTAGATCGTGCTTACGAGGTTACTGCCGAATATGAGCTGACTGAAGGCGCTAAAGCAGGACTCTATCTGTTCTATAATGAGAATGCCAACTTCGGACTTCAGGAGACTGCTACTCATTTCTTCCTCCGTATCCGCAACGACCGCAATCATGCCACAGCAGAGAAGAGCCTGGATGGAGCAAACTGGACTGTAGTAGAGAAGGACGTCGATGTGTCTGGATACCATCACAACAATCACAACGGATTCTTTGCTCTCAGACCTTCAATTCTTGTATCTGAAGGAGCCACTGTCAAGAACTTCACCTACAAACCTCTGTAAGGAGCGCGCAACTCCTCTGCAAAAGAGAAAAAAAACGGAGTTGAGCCAAAAACTGACGTCAACTCCAAAACATCATATTTCAAATATCAAATAACTAAATAACAAGTATCACCACCCCTCTACAATGGTCTGCAGCGCAGGTGGTGATACTTGTTTTTTTTATTTTGATACTTAACTGTGGTTTTGTCACAGCCTCGTTTTTCCTTATTTTGATATCAGTAGGCGCGAACCTTCTGCTTCATTGAGAACTAATCATCCGCCGCAGAAGAAATCTGAATCATTCTTCTACAGTTCCGCCCCAATGCGTGATATCACACAGTTCGATGCGGAAGAAGAGATTTGAATAAGGATCAATGGAAGGAAGACTTCCGCTCTGTCCATAAGCCAGATACCAAGGGATGCAAGCCACTACATGATCACCAATATACATCTGCTGCAGAATATCTCCCCAGCCTACGATGACACTGTTAGGGGTAAAATCCTTGAAGTATGCCACCTGCTGCGACTCCAATGTGTCTGCCTTGAGTGTATTACCTTCAGCATTGGCAAAGAAGATGCTATCCATCCGGCTTGGATCACGGAACAGATCCTTCGCCTTATCGGAGTAGCTTGTGCTCGAAGACGGAGCAAGCGTCTCTAACCGTTTCATCACCGATTTTGTATCGAACAGCGTATAATGAACGGAAAGCGTACTGGTAGAATAGGGATGATAATCCTTGCGTGGCGAAAGGCTGGCAAGGCTGTCAAGGTTGGCAGCATGGACTACATGATAATAAGAACGCCACAAAGGCTCCTTCAGTGACTGCACAGTATGATTGAAGTATGTCTGGGCAGAATCCTTATCGAGCAGATCATAAAGCACTCGGTTAAAGGCTTCATTGTCATCACGCCAGTCATAATACTCCGTGTAGTCAATACTATCATCATCGTCATTGCAGGCGGTGACCAAAGGAAGTCCCATGATCATCGCCAGCATGTAGAGTATATTGATTGATTTCTTCATTTTTTAATCGTTCTCGATCTTGCGGAGGAGTGAAGAGATGTTCACTGAATCACCGATGATCTTATGGAGATCACTCACTGCAACACGCTCCTGCTGCATAGTGTCGCGATAGCGGAGGGTGACAGTATTGTCCTCAAGGGTCTGACCATCTACAGTGATACAATAAGGAGTGCCGATAGCATCCTGACGACGATAGCGCTTGCCGATAGAGTCCTTCACCTCGATCTGGCAGGTATAGTCGTAGCGGAGTTCCTTCATGATCTCCTCTGCCTTTTCTGGCAGACCATCCTTGTTGACCAAAGGCAGAATGGCAACCTTCACTGGAGCCAATGCTGGTGGCAGACAGAGAACGACGCGCTTGTCGCCGTTTACCTCCTCCTCCTTATAGCTTGCTGCCATTACAGAAAGGAACATACGGTCCACACCGATAGAGGTCTCAATTACGTATGGAGTATATGATTCGTTAAGCTCTGGATCGAAGTACTCGATCTTCTTTCCGCTGTACTTAGCGTGCTGTGAGAGGTCAAAGTTGGTACGAGAGTGGATGCCCTCCACCTCCTTGAAGCCGAATGGCATGTTAAACTCGATGTCAGTAGCAGCATTTGCGTAGTGAGCCAGCTTCTCATGATCGTGATAGCGGTACATATTGTCACCGAAGCCGAGAGCCTTGTGCCAGTTCAGACGGGTCTTCTTCCACTTGGCAAACCAGTCAAGTTCAGTACCTGGCTTGATAAAGAACTGCATCTCCATCTGCTCGAACTCACGCATACGGAAGATAAACTGACGAGCAACGATCTCATTACGGAATGCCTTACCTATCTGTGCAATACCAAATGGCAGCTTCATACGGCCAGACTTCTGTACATTGAGGTAATTGACAAAAATACCCTGTGCTGTCTCTGGACGGAGATAAATCTTCATTGCGCCGTCAGCAGTAGAGCCCATTTCAGTGCTGAACATGAGGTTAAACTGACGCACATCAGTCCAGTTACGGGTACCAGAGATAGGGCAAACAATCTCCTCGTCAAGGATGATCTGCTTAAGCTCCTCAAGGTTCATCTGGTTCATAGCATCCGAATAGCGCTGATGCAATGCATCCCACTTTGCCTGATACTCAAGCACACGGCCATTGGTGCTGCGGAACTGTGCCTCATCGAAAGCCTCACCAAAACGCTTGCGAGCCTTCTCTACCTCCTTGTTCATCTTATCCTCAATCTTGGCAAGAGCCTCCTCGATGAGCACATCTGCACGATAGCGCTTCTTGGAATCACGGTTGTCAATCAAAGGATCATTGAAGGCATCTACGTGACCAGAAGCCTTCCAGGTGGTTGGGTGCATGAAGATTGCAGCGTCGATGCCGACGATGTTCTCATGCAACTTGGTCATTGCCTCCCACCAATAACGCTTGATGTTGTTCTTGAGTTCTACACCGTTCTGACCATAGTCGTAAACTGCGCCCAGGCCATCATAGATTTCGCTTGAAGGGAAAACGAAGCCGTACTCCTTACAGTGAGACACGAGCTTTTTGAATACATCCTCCTGTGTTGCCATTGTCTGTTATATGTTTTATGATTTATAATTTTCTTTTTATACTTTTCCGCTGATATTAACAACGGTGCGGGCGCAAATATACAAATAATCTCCATTATTTCGAAATTTTTTAGCATTTATTTGCAAACAATACTCTTTTTGGATATTTTTTTGCCATAATTATCATTTATGCTTGACGTTTCGACACTTCATATTTCCCCATCACAACACAGGAGAGGATGGGGTAACGCTCTCTCGTACTGCAAGCTTGATACCGACTGAACTTCTGTGAATTACCGAGGATAGAATGACACATTAATAATACAAACCATCATGAAATAGGTGCTTTTGACGTTTTTTTACACATATTATTTACCATGTTACAATTATTTTATATATATTTGCGCGCTTGAAATAAATTAATTGGAAAAATAAATTTGAAAATAGATAACAATATGATGACGGCAAAAGAAATCCGCGAGAGCTTCCTGAAGTTCTTTGCATCAAAGGGCTGTACCATTGTGCCTTCGGCTCCTATGGTACTGAAAGGCGACCCTACCCTCATGTTTACTAACGCTGGCATGAACCAGTTTAAGGATATCATCCTCGGCAACGTTGAGAAGAAATTCTCTCGTGCTGCTGACTCACAGAAGTGCCTCCGCGCCAGCGGCAAGCACAATGACCTGGAGGAGGTAGGCCATGATACCTATCACCACACCATGTTTGAGATGCTCGGCAACTGGTCGTTCGGCGATTACTTCAAGGAGGAGGCCATCTCTTGGGCATGGGAATATCTCGTTGATGTATTGAAGCTCGATCCTAAGAACCTTTACGCCACAGTTTTCGAGGGTTCACCCGAAGAAAATGTAGAGCGCGACAATGAGGCAGCCGGCATCTGGGAGCGCTTCCTGCCAAAGGATCACATCCTGAATGGCAATAAGCACGACAACTTCTGGCAGATGGGCGACACAGGTCCTTGCGGTCCTTGCTCGGAGATTCACTACGATTCTCGTTCGGAGGAGGAAAAGGCTGCTGTCAGCGGCCGCGAGCTCGTCAACAAAGATCACCCACAGGTCATTGAGATTTGGAACATCGTATTCATGCAGTACAACCGCATGGTTGACGGTTCATTGGAGAAACTTCCTGCTCACGTAATCGATACCGGCATGGGCTTCGAGCGTCTGGTTCGTACGCTCCAGGGCAAGACTTCTAACTACGATACCGACGTCTTCCAGCCAATCATCCAGGTGATCGGCGCACTCAGCGGCAAGCAGTATGGCGTGGAGGAGAAGACTGACGTGGCAATGCGCGTGCTTGCTGACCACATCCGAACCATCTCATTCGCTATTGCCGATGGTCAGTTGCCATCTAATGCAAAGGCTGGTTACGTTATCCGCCGTATTCTCCGCCGTGCCGTTCGTTACGCCTATACTTACCTTGGCCAGAAGGAGGCATTCCTCTACAAGCTGCTGCCTGTGCTCATTGAAACCATGGGCGAAGCTTATCCAGAGCTGAAGGCACAGAACGAGCTTATTGTACGCGTCATCAAGGAGGAGGAGGACAGCTTCCTCCGTACCCTCGAGAATGGTATCAAGCGCATGGACAACATCATGGCTGAAACCAAGGCTGTAGGCACGACCGTTATTGACGGTAAGGAGGCATTCACCTTGTTCGATACTTACGGTTTCCCTCTTGACCTTACCGAACTCATTGCTCGTGAGAATGGCATGACCATTGACGAGGAGGGCTTCAAAGCAAACATGCAGGCACAGAAGGAGCGCGCTCGTAACGCAGCTGCCGTAGAGAATGGCGACTGGGTAGAGCTCCATGCTGGCACTACAGAGTTTGTCGGCTATGATTTCACCGAGGCAGAGACTGAGGTGCTCCGCTATCGTCAGATTAAGCAGAAGAACAAGACCTTCTACCAGATTGTACTTGAGAAAACTCCATTCTATGGTGAGATGGGCGGTCAGGTAGGCGATAAGGGCGTGCTCGTATTCGGCGATGAGGAGATTAAAGTTATCGACACCAAGCGCGAGAACAACCTGGCTGTTCATATCATAGAGAAGCTGCCACAGGATATTACCGCACCTGTCGTTGCTAAGATCAACGCAGAGGATCGTACCGCGCTGGAGTGCAACCACACGGCTACTCACATCCTCGACTACTGCTTGCGTGCCGTTCTCGGTACTCATGTAGAGCAGAAGGGTTCGCTGGTTTCTCCTGAGAGCCTCCGCTTCGACTTCAGCCACTTCCAGAAGGTGACCGACGAGGAGCTTCGCGCTGTAGAGCACCTCGCAAACCAGATGGTACGTGAGGGTATCGCACTTGAGGAGCACCGCAACATGCCTATCGAGGAAGCTAAGAAGATGGGTGCTATCGCCCTCTTCGGCGAGAAGTATGGCGATGAGGTTCGCGTCGTGAAGTTCGGTCCTTCGGTAGAGCTTTGTGGTGGTTGCCACATTTCGAACACCGGACGCATCGGCATGATCCGCATCCTATCAGAGAGCTCAGTAGCAGCAGGTGTACGACGTATCGAAGCTATCACTGGCAAGGCTGTAGAGCAGATGCTCGACGCTCAGCAGGATATGATCCGCGAGCTGAAGGATATGTTCAACAACGCTAAGGACCTCGCTGGTGCTGTGAAGAAGCAGCAGGAGGAGAACGCAGAGATGAAGAAGCAGATTGCAGAGTTCAAGGCTCAGCAGGAGCACGCACTCAAGGTGATGTTCCTTGAGAACGCCATCGACGTCAAGGGCATGAAGGTAGTCCGCATCCTGACAAACCTCGAGCCTGATTCTATCAAGAACATCGCCTTCCAGCTCCGTGCAGAGAACCAGAACCTCATCGTCGTAGCAGGCACCGAGTTCCAGCAGAAGCCATTGCTCACCGTGGCCATCAGCGACGACGTCAAGGCTCAGGGCTACAACGCCGGCCAGCTGGTCAAGGAGGCTGCCAAGCTCATCCAGGGCGGTGGCGGCGGCCAGCCTCACTTTGCTCAGGCAGGTGGCAAGAACGCCGAGGGCCTCAGCGCTGCCGTCCAGAGCATCATGGACGCTTTGAGCAAGTAACAATTGACAATCGACAAAATTGACAATCGAATTGAAAAAGATTCTCTCAACTATCCTTTTGACCCTGGCATCAGTCAGCATCCTGCTGGCCGATGCCAAGATCACGTTCTCGCGCACCACTCACGACTTTGGAACCTTCAACGAGAACGAAGGCTCGGTGACGACCAAGTTTGAGTTCACTAACGACGGTGACTCGCCCCTGCTCATCACCCGCGCCACGGCCAGCTGCGGCTGCACCTCGCCCGAACACCCGAAGAAGCCATTGCGCCCGGGCGAGAAGGGCGAGATCACTGTGACGTACTTCGCCAAGGGGCGCCCGGGCGTCTTTGACAAGAGCGTGTACGTCTACACCAACGACCCGTCAAACGATCGTATCATGCTCACCATCACGGGCAACGTGATCAGCGCCAACGGTGCACGCGAGAGCTTCACCGAGGTGCTGGGCGGCGGCCTGCGACTCAAGACGACGACGCTCAACTTCTTCGACGTGTACCCCACCCGCGAGAACCGCACACGCGTGCTGGCCTGCTACAACGAGGGCACCACGCCAATGTCATTCGCCTTCCGCAACCTGCCTCCCCACATCACCATCGAAACCGAGCCGACGATGATTGACCCGAAGAGCGACGGCCGTATCCTGGTCACCTATCACGCCGACAAGGTGCAAGACTGGGGCCCACGCACCGACCAGTTTGACATCCTGGTGAAGGGCATGGAGACGCGCATGAGCAAGAACCGCATCACCGTCATGGCCGACATCTGGGAGG
>JAZLJN010000067.1:0-5949 GCA_045617885.1 Bacteroidales bacterium
ATTTGCAATGACACACCCCTTCAGCGCGAAGGTAAATTGTACATGAACTTATCTTCTCAAAGACTTGTCCTCATAGTCATTGTTCTTGTTGAGACCTGCCTGATCTACATTCATCAGGTAGTCGCCGAGCTTCTCGCATTCGGAGATGAAGTCCATGTAATAGACACCGAGCTGGTAGTTGTAGGTGCCGGCATCAACGTCGTTGAAGTTGCGGCCCTTGAGCTGCTTGCGGTAGTTGTTGATGGCATCTTCAAGGTCGCGGGCCTTGGTGAGGTTGACAGATGAATCTTCGTTCTGAGAGACGAGGTTGACCATCTCACTCATGGCCTGATCATTGAGGCTGAGCATGGTGAGGATGTGCTGGTGCTGCTCAGGGGTGTATGGCTCGGCTTGGTGCTTGAGCTTGCGGTTGAGCGTACGACCCAGATTGTAGCACGAATCGCCTACCGATTCCAGTTCGCTGATCTGTGTGAGCATCTTCTGTATCTGTGCTTTCGAAGCTGCGGAGAGGCGTCCTTCGCTTACCTTATGGAGATAATCGGCAATCTCCACCTCCATGCGGTCTGTGATGGATTCGTAACGTTCGATGCGACTGAACACCTTGACGAACTCGCTCTCTCGGGCAGAAAAATCGCTGCGATCTGTTCCTTCGAGAGCATGGATCTCAAGAAGTTCACGCACCATGCCGAGCATACGCTGGCACACTTCTGCCATGTGTCGCACCTCCTTCTGTGCTTCGAGGATAGAAAGCTCGGCAGTGGAGAGAAGGCCGGCAGAGATGAACTGGAGGTGGTGCTCCTCGCTCTGCTCTTCGCGCAATGGAAGGACGAAGCAGACGAGCCGCTCAATCTGGCGGACAAATCCGATGAGGAGCAAAGTATTAAAGATATTGAAAGCGGTGTGGAATGCCGAGAGTTTGAATAAGTCATTGCCCGTAGAACCTAAAACATCAGTCACAAACCAGCTGACAGCATTGCAGGCAGGATAGAACATCAGGAGCACAACCACCACGCCAAAGACGTTGAAGAACATGTGTGCCAAAGCTGCGCGACGTGCCTGAGTATTGGCTGTGAGCGAAGCCATGAAGGCAGTGATGGTGGTGCCGATATTCTGACCCATCGCCAAGGCTGCTGCCTGCTCGAAGCCGAAGCCAGGTATCTGCATATCGAAGAGCATCAACGTGATGGCCATGGTAGCAGCCGAAGCCTGCACAATCATGGTAACTATGGCTCCCACAAGCACAAAGAGCAGGATGACCCAGAAGCTGTCCGACGAAATAGTAGCAAGCATCGAGGCTACCATGCTGCCGATATTGAGGTCATTGGCAGCCGTTTGCAGGAAGCTCAAACCCATGAAGAGGAAAGAGAATCCGAAGACGAATTCACCCACACTCTTTCGGTTGGACTTGCCAGAGAAGATCAGCGGCATACCGATGGCGAGCAATGGGATGGCGAAGGCGGCAATGTTGACCTTGAATCCGACGGCAGAGATGATCCATGCGGTTACAGTGATACCGATGTTGGCACCCATGATGACGCCGATAGCTTGCACGAGGTTCATCAATCCGGCGTTGACAAAGCTCACTACCATGACGGTGGTTGCCGAAGAAGACTGGATGAGCGCCGTGACCAGGATGCCCGTGAGCACTCCCATCAGACGGTTGCGTGTCATGGCGGCAAGGATGGCTCGGAGTTTGTTACCGGCAAATTTCTCAAGACCCTCGCTCATGATCTTCATGCCGTAGAGGAAGAGTGCCAAGGCACCTAGGAGGGATAAAAGATTGGCTATAGTTTCCATAAGTTACTTTTTTCTCCATCAAAGCAATCATAGGACATCAAGAAATCCAGATTGAGAAATCAATACGACTTATACCTGATTTCCTATGTTTTCTTTCAAGGAGTATTATATTTCTTTGGGTGCAAAGATATGACAAAATTATTACGATGAGGTTACAGAAATATTACAAAAATGTTACATCCGAAAGATATAACATTTTTGTAATGGATTATTGCGTCAAAATCATTATCTTTGCAGCGTTTAAGTTTGAATTTCGGTCCACTCGCTCCGAGACAAATGGTAAATTAAAAATGTTAAATTGCAAATGAATAAGCTTCTTGTTGTAGATGACGAGCAGGATCTGTGCGAGATACTGCAATTCAACCTTTCGCGTCAGGGTTATTACGTTGATGTGGCATATTCGGCCGAGGAAGCCCTGCCAATGCTGCGGTCAAGGACATACGATCTGGTGTTGCTTGATGTGATGATGGACGGCATGAGTGGCTTTGAGATGGCAAGCCGGATGAAGCAGGAAGAGGCACTTGCAGCTATACCTATTATATTCTGTACGGCAAAGGACACCGAGGACGATACACTGCGAGGGTTCGACCTTGGTGCGGATGACTATATTGCCAAGCCTTTCCGTATCTCGGAGGTGCTGGCGAGGATCGCAGCGGTGTTAAGGCGCACCACTGAATTACGTAATACAAATTACGAATTACGTACTGGCGCAAATGACGAATTACAGATGACGAATGAGGCTCCCAAACCATACCTCTCCTGTCAGGAACTGAAGGTTGATCTGGCGGAGAAACGTGTATATATTGCTGATGCCGAGGTGACGCTGACACGCAAGGAATATGATGTTCTGGTACTATTGATGAGCAACCAAGGGCACATCTTCAGCCGAGAGGATATCCTTGCCAAGGTTTGGCCGGATGATGTGTTTGTACTCGACCGAAGTGTGGATGTCAGCATTGCCCGACTGCGTAAGAAGTTAGGTACGGAGTATGCCCGGTGTATTGTGTCACGATCAGGTTATGGTTATGTTTTTCAGTCATAAGAAGTCATTTGTTCAGAATCTGGTGGTCAGCATCATCTGTCTGTTCATGCTGTTCGCTGCCTCGATGACCGTCTATCTGATGCATCGCGAGGAGTCACATCACGTGGATCTGCTGCATGTGCGGTTGCAGGCCATAAACCATTGCTATGCAATGGATAAACTACAAATTACGAATTATAAATTACCTGCTGACTCAACCGGAGAAAAAAGAATCACGGATTATGCATCTCATTATGCAGATGTGCGTCTCACCGTACTAAACAGTAAGGGCGATGTGCTATTCGAATCGACCGACAGCATTGCGGGTCAGTCGCACAAGAACCACCTCAACCGCGAGGAGGTGCAGCAGGCATTGCGCGACGGGGAAGGCTATGCCGTAATCCGTTCATCAGAGACCACCGGTATCGATTATTTCTATTCGGCCACCCGTTTCGGAGATTTTATCGTCCGTAGCGCATTGCCCTACGATACGCAATTACGACAGAGTCTTGCATCTGACCGTCATTATCTTTATGTGGCTATACTTATTACCTTCGTTTTATTAGGGTTGTTCCTCTACATGACCCGCCGCCTCAGCCATACAGAGAACGACAACCAGCAGCTCCATACACGCCTGCAGCTTGAGCAGGAATATAATCAGTACAAGCGTGAACTGAGCAACAACATTGCCCATGAACTGAAGACCCCCGTCTCGTCCATCCAAGGTTATCTGGAGACGATACTTGAGGCACGTGCAGGAGGTTCTATCAGCGAAGAGCAGCTCTCGCGTTTCCTGGAGCGAAGCTATAGTCAGTCGCAACGGCTCAATGCGCTGGTGCAGGATATTGTGACCTTGAACCGCATGGATGCCGCCACCGTCTCGCCCTCCACTCATCCGATTGAGAAAGAGCAGGTCAATGTGTCCGAGCTTGTACGGAATATGCTCAATGAGGTGTCCCTCAAACTCGAACTGCAGGAGATGCACGTCGATAACTCCTTGCCCCCGATGCTCATGCTGCAATGCAATCCCTCGATGGTCTATAGCATCTTCCGTAATCTTATTGACAATGCCATTGCCTATGCTGGCAAAGGCTCTACCATCACCATCAGTATGCAGGAGGCAGCCGATCCGTCTCGCCACCGCACTCCATCAACCCACCATTTCATCTTTGCCGACAATGGACCTGGTGTCCCCGAGGAGCATCTTCCTCGCATCTTCGAGCGTTTCTACCGTGTGGATAAAGGCCGCAGCCGTCGCCTTGGCGGCACAGGTTTAGGTCTCGCCATTGTCAAAAATGCCGTGATCATGCACGGTGGCACAATCACGGCAAAGACGCGGCAAGGCGGTGGCTTGCTGTTTGAATTCTGTCTTGTGGGATAACAATCGCTTATTGGGATAGTTTCTTCATATTTCTATATCTGCTAAATAATGAAAAGATGATTATCCATTATTTGTTGATTACGTTTATCCATTCAGAAATAGTGTCAAGAACATTTGAAGAGATGGTCTCCTCAATTTCTCCATATTCGACAACTAATCCCGTCTTGCAATTCTGAAATAGATGGTTGAGATTGTCTAATGCCAAAACCTTCTTATCTTTAGTTTTTAATTTGTTCTCCAGAAGACCAAGGTTCGTCTCATAATCTACTTGAGTGTCAAGCTTTCCGTTTAGTGCAAGTACAGGGCACTTAATTTTATGCAACTCCTTGCTTGCATCAAGCTGAAGGAAATACAAGAACCAAGGATTTGATGCTTGTTTCATGGCCGCATTGAAATTATTTGCAAGCGAAGCATCCAAGTTAGTTGGGGCAGTAATTTCATTCGCGGCTTTTCCGGCAACGAGTTGGTCAAATCCGTTGTTCAAAGCATCACAATATGCATGAACCTGTTCTGAAGGAACACCAACTTTACTCAGCATAACGCTGTTCTGTTTCAATAGACATTCCTTTCCGCTACCTACCATACCTGCCAATGAAACAATGAAATTAGCCTGGCCTTCTTCAGCAAGTAACAAAGCAATAGTACCTCCTTCGCTATGTCCAAGAACGCCTACGCTTGCAAATCGCTCTCGAAGCAGTTTGATTGCAGCAAGAGCATCATGCTTTAGATGATAGGTTGTGTAGTTGACAAATATTTCATCCTTGTTTCCCCAAAATCGGTCATCATATCTGAAAGTTGCAATTCCTTTTCGTGCAAGAGCATCTGCTATTACAGCAAAGGGTTTATGATTAAAAAGTTCCTCGTCACGATTCTGCTGACCGCTACCTGTCACCATGACTACTACAGGGGTATTTTTTGTGTAATTCTCTGGCAAGGTCAATGTACCATTTAATTCCACTTCTCCGTTCTTGAAGGTTACCTCTTCTGTTGCGTAAGGAAATGGCGCGATAGGAGTCTGGGGACGTTTAGGTTTTTCAATCTCAGCCTGAGTGAGGGTAAGAGGAAACGACATGCCTGATTGCTTGAAGTTACCTGATATTTCATGGCCGCTCAGCTTTCCCTCGTAACTTGCTCCTATCATTGGAATAGTAATTACCACTGTTCCATTGTCAGATGGTGCCCATTCTGTCTTTATTCCCTTAGCTCCTTGCTTAGGAGAATCCATGGTGCAACCTTTGTCAGAGAAATTAAACACAAGTGGTAGTTTTTGTCCCATGACATTAAGTTCTCCAGACCAGCTTCCAGTCTGGGCATGTCCAGCGATGATAGACATGCAAGCTATTGTAAAAGAAAGAATTTTCTTCATATATTTTAAGATGTTTACAAAATTAAGGGAATGGCATGAGAGATTTATGCTTCTGTTTTCCTACTTTGTGTGATGCATATTCCTCAATACATGGACGGAGAGTTGTATCTAATTCTTCTTGTGTAATACCGCATAATCCTGAGTATTTATCATCAAAGGAGATTTGTTTCTGCCATACACTGCCTCATAATCACCAATGAACGCCTCTAACTTCGACTTGGCATCAAGAATACTACAATCCTTCAGACCACTCAGGATAAAATGAAGCACAGGGTACTTTGTCCACTGCTTTTCTAACTCCATCACCTTCAGTCCTTCAAACAATTCCTTCTGACCTTTGAAATATGCCTTAAAGGTATTGCAAAGCAAAGACTTGCCAAACCT
>JAZLJN010000068.1:0-15599 GCA_045617885.1 Bacteroidales bacterium
CGGCGCCGGCTACAAGCTGGCCAACTTCAACCAGCGCATCGGCATGCCCGACGCTCAGAAGGGCGTCAACCACGACCTCAACATGAAAGTCGACGTGACCTACAAGAACCAGATGTCGCTGCTCCGCAAAGTCAACGACCAGTTCTCGCAACCCCCGTCGGGCAACTCCGCCTGGAGCATCAAGTTCTCGGCCGACTACCAGTTCTCCAAGATGCTGCAGATGAAGCTCTATTATAACCGACAGTCCAACACTCCTCTGGTATCTACCTCCTACCCTACGGTCAACTCGGACTTCGGCATGACACTGACACTTTCGCTTACAAGATAATACCGGATTGCAAAACGGGGATATAGAAATGAACATTTACGGGTAAGAATGTGCGGATTTTTGGATATTTTAAGAGGGCAGGTTTTGTTTTTTCATATATAATAAGTATATTTGCGCGCGATTTTGAAAATAATTAAATAAAAAGATATATATGAACATCTCGTACAAGTGGCTGAAAGACTATCTGAAGTTCGACCTTACCCCGGAGCAGACTTCAGCAGCCCTGACTTCCATCGGCCTTGAAACCGAAGGCGTAGAAGAAATTGAAACCATCCTTGGCGGACTGAAAGGCCTCGTTGTGGGCCAGGTTTTGACCTGCGATGCTCACCCAGATTCTGACCACATGCATGTAACTACCGTTGACCTGGGCGATGCCGAGTGGGTAAAGCAGGCTTACGGCACCAACTGCACCATCAGCGAAGAGGGTCACGTAATAGCTGGCATCGTTTGCGGTGCTCCTAATGTGGCTGCCGGACAGAAAGTGATCGTGGCTACCCTCGGAACCGTGCTCTATGACGGCGACCAGAGCTTCACCATCAAGAAGGCAAAACTGCGCGGCATTCCATCAAACGGTATGATCTGTGCCGAGGATGAGATTGGCGTAGGTAATGACCATGCCGGCATCATCGTGCTGCCAGAAGATACTCCAGTGGGTATGCTCGCTGCCGAATATTATCACATTGAGAGCGAATATGTCATTGCCGTTGATATCACTCCTAACCGCATTGACGCTGCTTCACATTACGGCGTGGCTCGCGACCTGAATGCCTACCTTGGCGCTCATGACCTGGAGCACGAGCTTACCAAGCCTTGCGTCTGCATGTTTGACGAAGTACTGGCTGCAGACAAGGCTGTAGCTACCGGTTATCAGCCTATCAGCATCAAGGTGGAGAATCAGGAGGCTTGTCCTCGCTATTCTGGCATCACCATTGCCGGCGTGACCGTTAAGGAGTCACCTGAATGGCTTAAGAGCCGCCTCAACGCTATCGGCCTGCGTCCAATCAACAATATTGTGGACATTACCAACTTCATCCTGCATGAGACTGCTGTGCCAATGCACACTTTCGATGCTGATAAGATTAAGGGTGGGCAGATTGTGGTAAAGACTTGCGCAGAGGGCACTCCTTTCGTTACTTTGGACGGCAATGAGCATAAGCTTTCGGAGCGCGACCTGATGATCTGCAATGCCGAGGATCCAATGTGCATAGCCGGCGTATTCGGCGGACTGGAGTCAGGCACTACAGAGCAGACCAAGAACATCTTCCTGGAGTGCGCTTACTTCCACCCAACTTGGGTGCGCAAGACGGCTCGCCGTCAGCAGCTCTCAACCGATGCATCTTTCCGTTATGAGCGCGGCATCGACATCAATAATATCCCTTATGCTCTGCGCCGTGCCGCACTGCTCGTCAAGGAACTTGCCGGTGGCACCATCGTAGGCGACATCGTGGAGGAATATCCTGTCAAAGCACAGTCTGCCGTAGTGGAGCTCACCTACAAGCGTGTGAACGGACTTTCGGGCATTGAGATTCCTGTGGAGAAGGTGAAGCAGATTCTTTCGCTCCTCGAAATGGAGATTCTGGAGGAGACCGCTGAAGGCGTGAAGATCCAGATTCCTAACTACCGTGTGGACGTGACCCGTGACTGCGACGTCATCGAGGATATCCTCCGCATCTACGGTTATGACCGCGTGGAACTCCCAGGTCAGGTACGCAGCTGCACCACTGTAAAGACTCCAACTGACGTTAGCAACCAGCTGCAGCAGATTATCAGCGAGCAGCTCACCGGTGCCGGTTTCAATGAGATTATGTGCAACTCGCTGACTTCAGAATCATTCTACGAGGGACTGGAGAGCTATCCTGCACAGAACTGCGTGCATATCATGAATCCGCTCTCAAGCGATCTGAACGTGATGCGTCAGTCTCTTCTCTTCGGCGGTCTGCAGAGCATCATCCGCAACATCAACTTCAAGAATCCTAACTGCCGCTTCTATGAGTTTGGCAATACAGAGTTCTACAACGCAGAGAAGCAGAACATCGTGAACCAGCAGGTAGCCAATGGCGAGAAGACCTCGCTCGAAGTACAGCAGGAGGGCCGTGGAATCATCGGCTACAGTGAAGAGAGCCATCTGGGCATCTGGATGACGGGCAACCGCAATCAGGGCAGCTGGGCTCTGGCTGACCAGAAGAATACCGTATTCGAACTGAAAGCTGCCGTGATGAATATCCTGAAGCGTCTCGGCCTGGATGCCAACCTGAAGCAGCGCCAGTTCAACAGCGACATCTATGCCGTTGGTCTGGAGATTGCTCCTGCCAAGGGCAAACCATACGCTACGCTCGGCATCGTATCAAATAAGATCCTCTCAAAGTTTGACATCGAGCAGGAGGTATTCTACGCTGACCTGAACTGGAAGAACCTGATGAAGGATGCAGCCAAGGTAAAGGTTGAACAGCAGGAGATCTCTAAGTTCCCACCAGTGAAGCGTGACCTTGCTCTGCTCGTGGATATCAGCGTACAGTTTGCCGACATCGAGAAGGTAGCATTTGACACTGACAAGAAGTTGCTCAAGAGCGTCACTCTCTTTGACGTATATGAGGGCAAGAACCTTCCTGCCGGTAAGAAGTCGTACGCTATCTCCCTCCTGCTGCAGGATACTGAGAAGACACTGAACGATAAGGCGATTGAAGCCACGATGAATAAGTTCATCAAGAACTTTGAGACCAAGCTCGGTGCTTCGCTCCGATAAAGAAACAAATTCCCGACACTTTTCCGTCGGTCATCCATAATATCAAAAATAAAAAAAAACTATAAAACATTTCTATTCCAATGGGACGTGCATTTGAATATCGTAAGGCCCGTATCATGGCCCGTAACAGCAAGAACAGTAAGGCATTCTCAAAGTTTAGTAAGGAAATCACCATGTGCGTTAAGTCAAGCGGCGGTGATCCTGACACCAACAGCCGCCTGCGTACACTTATCGCCTCAGCTAAGTCAGCAGGTATGCCAAAAGATACCATTGATCGTGCTATCAAGAAGGCTACTGATAAGGATACCAGCGATTACAAGGAGTTGACCTACGAAGGATACGGTCCATTCGGCATCGCTATCTTCGTAGAGGCTGCTACCGACAACAATACCCGTACCGTGGCTAACGTTCGTTCATACTTCACAAAATACGGCGGTACTCTCGGCACCCAGGGTTCACTCTCATTCCTTTTCACCCGCAAGGCAGTATTCACCGTTAAGGCAAAGGATGGTGTGGATATGGAGGAACTCGAGTTGGAGCTGATCGACTTCGGTGTAGAGGAAATCAACCTCGATGAGGAGGAGAACACCCTCACCGTAGAGGGCGAGCCAGAGGCTTACGCTCAGATGCAGCAGTACTTCGAGGATAACGGCTACGAGATTGTCAGCGCTGAGTTCATTCGCTTCGCCAACGACTATAAGGAGGTGACCGAGGAGCAGCGTGCTACCCTCGACAAGCTTCTCGACAAGCTGGATGAGGATGATGATGTGACCGCAGTATATCACAACATCAAGGAAGAGGAGGAATAAAGACCCCATCCCTCCCAAGGGAGGGAGATTAAAGTTAGCAAAATTGCTAATAAATTAATTATTATTGGTGGACGACGAGCTGTTGCGCGTACATTTTAATATAATATGTAGAGTCATTGCGCGTACATTATAATATATAATATGTATGAGCCAATGGTTTCGACCCACAGATAATATTAATACTTAAAATTTACTATTTTTCGAAGGAAAGAATGTCTATACAATTACAGAAAATACAGGAACTGATCAAGAACCGTGAAACAGCCCGCATGGGCGGCGGCGAGAAGCGTATCGAGGCACAGCATGCCAAAGGCAAGCAGACTGCCCGTGAGCGCATCGAGGCGCTGGTTGATCCAGGTTCGTTCGAGGAGACTGACATGTTCCTCATCCACCGTTGTACCAACTTCGGCACAGACAAGAGCCATCCTTTCGGTGATGGCATCGTGACGGGTTCGGCTACTATTGGCGGACGTCTCGTCTTCCTTTTTGCACAGGACTTCACAGTGAGCGGCGGTTCGCTCAGTGTCACTATGGCAGAGAAGATCTGCAAGATCATGGACATGGCTATGCGCGTAGGTGCTCCAGTGATTGGTCTGAATGACTCTGGCGGTGCACGCATCCAGGAGGGCATTGCCTCAATGGCTGGCTTCGGTGAAATCTTTGAGCGCAATATTCTTGCCTCTGGCGTTATCCCACAGATCTCAGCTATCATGGGTCCTTGTGCCGGCGGTTCGGTCTATTCTCCAGCGCTCACTGACTTCGTACTGATGGTGAAGAACACCTCTTACATGTTCCTCACCGGTCCAAAGGTTGTGAAGGAGGTACTTGGTGAGGTTGTTGATCAGGAGAGCCTTGGCGGCGCTTCTGTACATGCCACCAAGTCAGGTGTGGCACACTTTGCTGCGGAGAATGAGGAGGAGGCAATCCAGATGATCCGCACCCTGCTCTCTTACCTGCCACAGAATAATATGGAGGAGGCTCCACGTGTGGAATGTACCGATCCGATTGACCGTATGGATGATGCGCTGAACGAAATTATTCCAGAGTCAGCCAACCAGGCATACGATATGTATCAGGTCATTGCCTCTATCGTTGATAACGGTGAGATGTTTGAGGTACACTCTGGCTGGGCAAAGAATATCATCGTTGGTTTTGCCCGCATGAACGGTCAGTCAGTAGGTGTGGTTGCCAACCAGCCAAAAGTAATGGCAGGTTGTCTTGACAGCAATGCTTCACGCAAGGCTGCACGTTTCGTTCGCTTCTGTGACGCCTTCAACATTCCATTGGTTACCCTTGTGGACGTACCGGGCTTCCTGCCTGGCACCGGTCAGGAGTATAATGGCGTGATTGACCACGGTGCAAAGCTTCTCTATGCTTATGGTGAGAGTACTGTGCCCAAGGTAACAGTTACCCTGCGTAAGTCATACGGTGGTTCACATATCGTGATGAGCTGTAAGCAGCTTCGCGGCGACGTGAACTATGCATGGCCATCGGCTGAGATTGCAGTAATGGGTTCTGGCGGTGCCGTTGAGGTTCTTTATGGTAAGGAGCTCAAGGCTGCCGAGACACCAGAGGCTAAGGCTGCCGTAATTGCCGAGAAGAAGGCAGAGTACGAAAAGCTCTTCTGCAATCCTTACGATGCAGCCCACAAGGGTTACATTGATGACGTTATCGAGCCACGCAATACCCGTTTCCGCGTAATTCGCGCTCTTGAAAAGCTCCACAACAAGCGAGTAGAGAATCCTGCCAAGAAACATGATAATCTTCCTCTGTAAGCGGAAGGTTATAAATATCAAATAACAAATATTAAATAATTCCCAGAAGACGAGGTCGGCAACGAACAGTTACCGGGGAAACGGAGTTGGATGGTAATTGATATTTATAATTAAAACCTATATGAGAAAATTATCAATCATAACCGCACTATTGGCTGTCGCAGCAATGCCTGCGATGGCCAACAATGCTGATCGCTTCGGTGAGCAGGATCCTATCGGCTGGATGATGGCAGTCATCGCCATGGGCGTAGTATTTGTTGCGCTGGTCATCCTCTTTCTCTGCTTCAAGTACCTTTATCCAGGTTTTGCCTGGTGTGGACTTCAGATCATGAAGAGCTTCCACCGCAAGAAGCAGTATGAACAGATTACTGACCGTCGCTCACAGATCAAAGTGACTGATGTGGCTACAGCTGAGAAGGTCAATGACGAAGAACTGGCTGCTGCCATCGGTATGGCACTCTTCCTCCATGAGGACGGAATGCATGACCAGGAGTCGGGCGTACTGACACTCACTCCTACTCCTTCGGCATGGACTGGCGCGGGCAATAATCAGAAGCGCTCTCCAATGCGTAAGTTCTAACAACTGACAAAGTAAATAATTATAATGAAGACCTATAAGTTCAAGATTAATGGCAACGCATACGAGGTTGCCGTGAAAGATGTAAGCGGACTGAATGTAGAGGTTGAGGTCAACGGCAAGGCATATAGCGTCGAGATGGCAGAGGCTCCAAAGGCTGAAAAGCCAAAGCCTGTCATCGCTCGTCCTGCCGCCGCACCTGCTGCTGCACCTTCACCTGCTCCATCCCGTCCTGCAGCCGGTGCTGCTGGAGCTACCAAGTCTCCACTGCCGGGCACAGTATTGAGCGTCAACGTAACCGTAGGCCAGACTGTCAAGGCTGCTGACGTTGCTCTCGTCCTCGAAGCCATGAAGATGGAGAACAACATCAACTGCGGCAAGGATGGCGTGGTTAAGGCAATTTATGTACAGAAGGGCGACAATGTGCTTGAGGGCGCAGATCTGCTGCTCGTAGAATAATACAAAACAATGAAGAAACTCTTGATCTCAATGCTTGCTCTTGCAGGCATCATGACCGGTTGCGCTCCTAAACAGAGTGTTGACCATTCGGTTGAAGCTGACCGTCAGGCACTGGACAGCTTGATGAATTACTGGAATACCTGTGAGGAGGAAATCTCCGACAGCCTCGTTTATGCCACATTCGAGGAGTATTATAATTTCCACACCAACGACAGTTTAGGGTTGGATCTCTTCAACGAACTGGCTTACTACTGGGATCTTGAAACCCTCACCGCCAAGCTGGCTGAGGCAGGCGAGCTCATCAGCGGCAATCCACGCATCCAGCGTTTCGTATCGGCTAAACAGGCAGCACAGAATACCGCTTCCGGTACTCATTACATTGACATCAAGGGTACCAATGCCATCTCTGGCGAAGAGTTGGCCGTCAGCGATCTTCTGGCTCAGGGCAAACCGCTGATCGTCGATTTCTGGGCCTCTTGGTGCGGTCCTTGCCGTCGTGAGATCAGCAACTTCCTCTCGAAGTATGCTGAGCAGTACAAGGATCAGGTCAACTTCGTAGGTATTGCAGTTTGGGAGAATGGCGTTGAGGATACACAGAAAGCTATGGGCGAGCTGCCTATCAGCTGGCCTGTAATCTTTGCCGGTGGCCGTGAGAACTCGCCTACCGAGCAGTACGGCATCATGGGGATCCCTCACATCATGCTCATTGCTCCTGATGGCACTATCCTGGGCAGAGACCTGCGTGGCGAGGCAATTGCCCGCGCTATAGACGACTGCCTTGAGAACTTTGTTCAGCAGTAATCCGGTTCTATATAATACTGTACTAAGGAATCATTCCGTACGATACCGTACCAAGAATTCCTTCCGTACAATAACGTACCAGGAATCCTTCAGTATAATTCCGTACCAAGGAATCCGTAACTCCAAAAAAGATCCATCTTGAGCATCAAGCGCATATATACATTCATGCTGCAGACTTTCCTGCCGCTCTTCTTCATGACGTTCTTCATCTGCCTCTTCATCGTGATGATGCAGTTCCTGTGGCGTTATGTAGGAGATCTGGTCGGGAAAGGTCTGGGTGTGGAGGTCATAGCCGAACTCTTCTTCTACGCGGCTCTGACCTTTGTGCCCATGGCTCTTCCATTAGGCATCCTGCTGGCGTCACTCATGACGTTCGGCAATCTGGGAGAGAGTCTTGAGCTGCTTGCCATGAAGGCTTCAGGCATCTCTTTGCTCAAGATTATGCGCCCACTTACGGCGTTCATGTGCATTCTGGCGGTAGCCACTTTCTTCTTCCAGGACCGTGTTCTTCCGTATGCCAACACGAAGATGTATTCCATCCTACTTGGCATCAAACATAAGTCGCCGGAGCTGGAGATTCCTGAAGGTGTCTTCTATAAGGAGATCAACAACTACAATCTCTACGTTGACCACAAGGATTTTGACACCGGTTTGCTGTACGGTGTCACCATCTATATTTTTGACGGTTCGAACATTGAAGATGCTACAGTCACCGTGGCAGACAGTGCCAAGATTGCCATTGCCGAGACGGGCCAGCACCTGAAACTTACGCTCTGGAGTGGTCGTCAGGTGGGCACTTTCAAGGATGCCGAGAGCAGCACACAATCTTACAATCGCAATTCCACCCAGCCGCAGTACCGACGTGAAACCTTCACCGAAAAGGTGGTTTACATTGCGTACAACAATGACTTTGAGCGAACCGATGAGGATATGATCTCTGACCGCCACGTCGGTAAAAATCTTGAGCAGCTGGTTCATTCTGTGGATTCACTCAACCAGCGAATCGACTCCATCAACTACGGTTACGGCAACCGCCTGAAGAAACAGATCTACTATACACAGGTACAAGAGCGATTCCGTAATGACACAGCTTACTTCGAGGCAAATACAGGACAAGGGCTGAAGGTTACTCCCGAACAGAAAGTCAAGCCGCTGCCTATCAATCTGGACAGCATCTATGCCAGCCTCCAGCCTGCACAGATGGAGGAGGTAATCACTAAAGCACAGAACCGCTCACAAAGCGTAGTGCAGACCTTTGCTTTCCAACAGGAGATGCAGACCTTTGAGCAGAAGAACGTCAACTACCATGCCATTGAGATGCATCGTAAGTTTACGCTCTCAGTAGCTTGCCTTCTCTTCTTCTTCATAGGCGCTCCGCTGGGAGCCATCATCCGAAAGGGAGGCATGGGTGTGCCTATTATCACGGGCGTTCTCTTCTTTATCTTCTACTACATCATTGACAACACAGGCTACAAGATGGCAAAAGATGGTACGATGGAGCCTTGGTCAGGCACCTGGCTCAGTTCTATGGTACTATTACCCATTGGCCTTTGGCTCACTTGGAGAGCCGTCAATGATGCCCCTCTCTTTGACTGGGACACCTACAAGATCCGCTTCACGCAATATAGTCGGAAGCTCATACACTGGGCAGGTCCTGTCTATCGGAAATTTAAGGCAAAGGCTCCTCGTCCGAAGAGGAGCTTCATCAAGAAATAAAAAACAGATTCTACATTATAAGTTGATCAACATCTAATAAAATCATAACAATGGAACAGCTATCAGCACGCCTCATGGCACTTTCACCATCAGCTACCCTGGCAATGTCTCAAAAGAGTCAGGAGCTCAAGGCTCAAGGCCTGGACATCATCAATCTCTCAGTAGGTGAACCAGATTTTAATACTCCAGACCACATTAAGGAGGCTGCCAAGCAGGCTGTGGACAACAATTTCTCATTCTATACTCCAGTGCCAGGCTATCTGTCGCTTCGCCAGGCTATCAGCCGCAAGCTGAAGGAGGAGAATGGCGTAAACTTTGAGCCAACCCAGATCATCGTGGGTAACGGTGCCAAGCAGGAGATCTGCAATGTAATCCTTGCCATCGTTGACAAGGGCGACGAGGTAATCATCCCTACCCCAGCATGGGTATCCTATTTTGAGATGGTCAAGCTGGCTGAAGGCGTCAACGTACCTTTCCTTTGCGGTCAGGACCAGAACTTCAAGATTACCGCTGCACAGCTTGAGAGCCTCATCACTCCAAAGACCAAGGTGGTAATGCTCTGCTCTCCATCTAACCCAACCGGTGCTATTTATAGCAAGGAGGAACTGGCTGCTATCGCTCAGGTTTTGGCAAAATATCCTCGTATCATTGTCATCTCTGACGAAATCTATGAGCATATTTCATACACAGGCAAGCCTCTTACCAGCCTCGCCTCTTTCGCAGAGATGAAAGACCGTGTAGTCATCATCAATGGTGTTTCTAAAGCTTATGCAATGACCGGATGGCGTATCGGTTTCTGTGCTGCTCCTTTATATATCGCAAAGGCTGTCAACAAGCTTCAGGGTCAGTACACTTCAGGTTGTTCGAGCATTGCACAAAAGGCTGCCGAGGCTGCATACACAGGTTCACAGGAATGTGTTGAGATAATGCGTCAGGCATTTGAGCGCCGCCGTGACCTTATCTTTAATCTTGTTCAGGAGATTCCGGGCTTCAAACTGACCAACAAGCCAGACGGTGCATTCTACGTATTCCCTGAAGTAAACAGCCTTTATGGTAAGCAGACTCCTTCGGGCAAGACAATCTCCAATGGCAACGACCTCGCCATGTATATTCTTGAGGAGGGTCACGTGGCTGGCGTCAGCGGTGATGCATTCGGTGCACCTGACTGCATCCGTTTCTCTTACGCTACCTCTGAGGACAAGATTATCGAGGCAATGCGTCGTGTGAAGGAAGCTGTAGCTC
The DNA here is from genome assembly GCA_045617885.1 of Bacteroidales bacterium. Lineage (GTDB taxonomy): Bacteria > Bacteroidota > Bacteroidia > Bacteroidales > UBA3663 > Liminaster. Next base: position 10,451 of record JAZLJN010000068.1, read on the forward strand.
AATTGAAATGATAGAATTATATAATTAAAAATGGAAGAATGACACCCATCATAACACTTTGGGCGTGATTCTTTCATTGCATTATATTACAATTCGAAATATGGTAAAGCACATCATACTCTGGAAGCTCAAGGATGAGTTCACAGAGGCAGAGAAAGAGAGCATCAAGGCAGGAATTAAAGAGGGACTCGAAGCGCTGGTGGGTAAAGTTCCTGGTCTGGTAGAATGCAAGGTGAACATCAGCGGACGTCTGGCTTCGAGCAATGCTGACGTAATGCTTGACAGCACGCTGGAGAGCCCTGAAGCACTCAAGGGTTATGCCACTCACCCAGCCCATGTGGAGGTAGCGGACACCAAGGTTCGTCCTTACACTGCTGTTCGCACCTGCCTTGACTACGAATTCTGATCAAGGATTTTCGATCCACGAATCAATCAAAGAATTCTGATCAAAAGATTTCTCACATTACGAAACATTAAAAGGAAAGTCACACATGACCGATAAAGTTGTCAAGTGTGACTTTCCTTTTTATTGTTGAAGCTACTTCAAGAAGTATCTAATTGAAGAAGCTACTCCAAGAAGTATTTGAAGAAACCTAGAGTGATAGATATGTACGAACATCAGTTACCAGTTATCAGATTCAGAACTTGGTACGCGAAATCAGGAAGATGATCAGTACCAGCAGACCGATGCCTACGCAAGTCAGCATCCGATAGAAGATATCCTTAAGCGGAGCCAAAACCGTCTGCTGTGGCACATCAATCATAGCCGCGCAACGAGCCTTCTCAACAGGCGCATAGTACACATAAGAACTGTGCGCGCCCCAAGAGAGCAATTCATGACCGCGCTTTCTCTCCTTTATATCCTGCACCAGATTAGATGAAATGTCAATACCCAGCTCACGGAATGTATCCGGCATAGACTTCTCCATCACATACGACTTATTAGGATGAACCATGTAAGTCAGGTCGGTGGAGAGCATGATGGTCACCGTAGCATCAGGGGTAGGCTTAATCTGGCTGATCAGTTCGCTGATACGACTCATTGAGAGATCTACGGCAGTGACACCAATAACCTTACCCTCCTTATCATGCAGTGGGATGGAATAGCAGGTAATCAGATCACCCTCTTCCGACAGAAACGGACGGCTCCAGATGCGGACGTCATGCTCTTTAGGCACCTTATACCAGTCATTGACCTTGCGCACATCACGGGTCTCTCCTATCTGATATCTTACCAGACTGTCTCCCTGATGACGAATCAACGGAGAAAAACCATTCTTGTCAGCATACTCTGGGAAAACCGGATCCTCAAAACTTGCCACAATACCAGAGAGATAGGGATTGTTCTTGATAAAAAGTTCCATTTGACGATAAATCTCATCCTTTGACGGTATCTGATTACCATTTTCGAACACAGACGCCGCAAAAGTAGCCAATGACTGCTGCGCACGGCTCAACTCCGTATCAAAACTTGCCAGTACGATGTCCAGGTCACGCTCTGCCTTTTCATTACAGGCATTTTCCATATCTGCCTGTGTCAGATAGAGAGCGCTTCCGAATGAACCGACAAAGACCAATATACAAACCAGAAGAATAAAGAGACTGTTCTTGATTGTTAGCTTTGACATATCACTATTTAGAATTAAATACCTCTTATTATTATTAAAAGCGCGCAAATTTACACATTTTTTGATAATTTTCAAAGGAAGGCAGTCAAAATCCGAGCAAAAAAACATACTACACACAGATTAAAGGGGAAAATGTGTCAAAAAATTGGACACTTTTCTACGCAAAAAAGCAGTTTCTTGTTTTTGTGAGCCTATATTTATAATAAATGTATCATCTTTGCACCGGGAAACGACGGCAACGTTGCTTCCCCTAATTCAAACACGAAAACATGAGCGTATGAAACGAATCATCACCTGCACACTCTGCATCATACTCCTGACCTCCAGCTGGGCTCAGACTGCCATACAGCTAACACTCAATCAGACCATCTCACTGGCTCAACAGCAGTCACCCAGTGCCGTAGCTGCACTGCATACGCTGCAGAGTGCCTACTGGACCTATCGTTACTATCAGGCAAGTTATAAACCATCGGTTTCGCTCACCACTACTCCCCAATTCAACCGCGGCATTGAGCGCGTGATACAACCTGACGGTAATCCAAGTTTCGTACATATCAGCCAGGTGAGCAGTGACATTGCCCTTCAGGTGACACAGAACATCCCGCTGACCGGTGGCAATATCTTCATGAAAAGTTCCTTGCTGCGCGATGATCAGATTGAGGGCAATGCCTCTACAGCCTACCGTTCACAACCCATCTCTGTGGGTTACCAACAGAGCCTTCTGGGATACAACGAGATGAAATGGAACCGCCGCATCGAACCCCTCCGCTGGCAGGAGGCACAGAAGCAGTACAACGAGACCATGGAACTGGTAGCATCACAAGCCAGCAATTACTTCTTCGCACTGGCTGCCGCCCAAGCGGACGTTGATATTGCCCGCAGTAATCTGGCTTCGGCTGACACCCTCTGTCATTTTGCTGAAGGTCGCTACAACATAGGAACCATCACAGAGAATGAGATGCTTCAACTCCAGCTCAATAAGTTGCGCGAAGAGACTAACCTGCTCGATGCCGATGTGACGCTACAGTCTGCAGCCCAGGCGCTGCGCAGTTTTCTCAACTTGCCCACTAACACTCAACTATCTGTCCTGACCGATAATCAGATACCGGACATCGAAGTTCCGCTGAACGAGGCACTGCAAATGGCACTGCAGAACAGTCCAGATCCAGACTCATACAGCCGTTATCAATTGGAGAGCCGACAGAACCTGGCATACACCCGCGCCAGCACCGGACTCAAAGCAGACCTTTACCTGCAGTTCGGACTCTCACAGACAGGGGCTGAAATGCGCGACGTCTATCATCACCCCACAGATATGCAGTACGCCTCTGTCTCCATCTCCATCCCACTGCTTGACTGGGGGCGTGGCAAGGGGCGTCGGCGTGTGGCTCAATCAAACGTTGATCTGACTGATATTCATGCCGAGCAAGGCATGAAAGACTTTGAGCAGAATGTCACCCGAATGGTACAACAGTTCAACCTCCAGTCACGACGGGTTTCAGTAGCAAGTCAGGCAAATCAGACGGCAGAGCGTCGTTATGAGGTAGCCCGCCGCCTCTATGTACTGGGCAAAAGCACCATTCTGGATCTCAATAGCGCCATCAGTGAAAAGGACACTGCCCGACGCAGCTATATCCAAAGCCTTTCTACCTACTGGAGCCTCTATTACGGGCTTCGCTCCATGACTGGATATGATTTTGTGCTCAATATCCCCATCACCTGGCAGCTGCCGACAAATCTGTAACCTCATGATTTATTCCATCAAAGGAAAACAAAAGAAACCGATGATCCGCAACTAAAACTGATTATCTTTGATTTCATTTGACGTATAAAAGACTTTTGAACTATGGATAAGATTCTTACTCCCAAACCCTGGTACCTTCGCCATAAATATTATATAATGTGTGGCGTTGCCGTCCTCGCACTCATCATTTATGCTCTGACCCTTTCCCTTGGTCCATCCCGCCAACGCATCGATGAAGAGGAGGTGAAAATAAGCGAAGCCGAAATAGCACCTTTCCTCGAATATGTCGATGTGGAAGGTCTCGTCCAGCCTATCCGTACCCTTCGTGTCAATACCCGTGAGTCAGGCAGCGTATTACGCATCTTGGCAGAAGAGGGTCAGACCATCCATCAGGGTGACACCATCCTTGTATTGAGTAACCCTGAACTGGAACGTGCCATCGAGGATCAGCGTGACGACCTTGCCCGTCAGCATACCGCCTATGAGGAGCAGAAGATCGAGCAGGAGAAACTGCGACTGCAACTCCAGAAGCAGACTCTTCAGGCGCGATATGAGAAGCAGCGGCTTGACAAGAATATCGTGCTTGACCGTGAGGAACATAATATGGGCATCAAAAGTAAAGCACAGCTCGAAGTAGCGGAGGATGAATACCGCTACCAGCAGAAACGCACCGAACTGGATATGCTCTCCCTTCAGAACGATTCGGCATCAGCCGTATTAAGGTCACAGATTATGGCTCGTGATATGGAACGTGAGCAGAAGAAATACAAGCGCTCCTGTGATCGACTGGAAGATCTTGTTGTTGTTGCCCCTTGTGACGGACAGTTGAGCTACATCTCTGCCACCCTTGGCCAGCGTGTTGGAACCGGTGAACAGATAGCAGAAATCAAAGTCCTCACCGATTATAAGGTGCATGCTTCGCTCAATGAATATTACATCGACCGCATCTCCTCTGGCCTTCCTGCCAACATCAAATATCAGAATGAGCAGTTCCCACTGCACATCACCAAGGTAGTGCCAGAGGTTCGCAACCGCTCGTTTGACATCGATCTCGTCTTTGAGCAGGAGCACCCCTCAAACATCCGCGTCGGCAAATCCTATCGTGTGCAGATTGAATTGGGTAAGGCCGAAGAGGCGCTCGTCATCCCTCGCGGTGATTTCTACCAGAATACCGGTGGCCAGTGGATCTACAAGCTCGATGCTTCTGGCAAGAAAGCCAACAAGACACCGATCAGCATCGGCCGGCAGAACCCTTCGCAATATGAGATCATCGGAGGTCTCGAAGCTGGGGATCGGGTTATCACGACGGGATATGAGAAGTTGGGGGAGGCGGAAGTGGTGATATTGAAGTAGGCAAAGCCCCTATCCCCTTACCCTTCCCCCCTATATGGGGAAGGGAGTAGAATGTGTGTTGGGTCAATAACTGTCAAAAAATTGGACATTTTTGAGCCTTCATAAACGCTTTTAGCACATTTATTGCCTTATAATAATAAATAATGTGCTATCTTTGCAGTACGAAAAAAATATCGAGCTGTACGGTTGGATGCCTGTTGTGGCGAATAGAACACAGATGACGCAGATTTAACGGATTTAACGGATTTTTATAAAACGCAAATTTAAGCTAATTAAGTAACATATAAATAATAACTTGGTCAAAGACTACAATGAGTTTATATCGAACAAGGAATTGAAGGAATTAAAAGAAATACAAGCTGTTAAGGTTTTCCTTTCATTCCCCTAGATTCCTTGTAGAAAAATACCAATTTATTATTTGTAC
>JAZLJN010000069.1:0-32138 GCA_045617885.1 Bacteroidales bacterium
TGCAAAACGCTGGCTGATACCTTCAGCCACCTGAAGAGGGGTTACGCCATCTTCAAACTCCTTGACCGTCTGGTCAGGAAAAGTGATTTTGATCATTGATTTACAAATTTCAATTTATTTATAACAAGCATATACAGGGCATCAGCCCTACTTGATATGTGAAGGCCTTACAAGGGCCGTATTACACATATAAGCGCGACAAAGATACGAAATAAAACGTTATCTTCGCCGCGCAAGCAGATTATTTTTTATAACTGTATTTAATTATGCTTCAATATATATTGTTTTGTTATTTCCGAATGTCGGAATTTTCATTACATTCTATTATCTGCACATTATCAGGCGGGACTCTCCACCCTTACGCAATACGTTCAATCCAGGCTGAACTGCAGTATGAGGCATGCCCATGAGATCGTAATATGCAGACTCATCCATATCCTCCCCCTGCTGTGAAGGAATCGTAATGGACACGTCCTGTCCCGCATTTTCCTTCAAGCTGTTCACCTGGCCGATGAAGAGAGTCTTATGCAATTGACTATCCTCAAGGGTAAAATAGAAAGGACGATTGAAGATAAGATCAATCCATTCTGGCTCTGGACCTTGGCCTGGACCGACTGAATTTTCGCCTTCTACGACAGTAGCAGCAGATGCCTTCACACCATACTCTGCCACTTCCAGACGTGTTAGTTGTTTGACGAGAGTAACACTCAATGGATCTTCACTCATTGCCTGGAAATTGGCAGATGATGAGAATGCTTCATTCATACCCATCTGTGACAATTCTTCATTGAGTATCTCTTCCATACCGATTTCGAAGCGTGGCAACTTGAGTTTTACATGAGCCATTGGTGAGCCTGACGATTTAAATGTATTGAAAGACAAGTCTTCATCTTCTTTGGTCAGACAAAGATTCCCATCTTGCACTTTAGGCAGATAGAAGGTCATAGAATACTTTTCCCGACGATATTCCCAAGGAAAGAAGAAAAGACGCACGACCTGGAACTTATCACTTTCGTAATAATCCAGAAGTTCGGACAAAGACATCATCGGCACAGATTCTTCTGCCCCACTATTTGAATAGAAGGTCTGTAGCTCGGTCCCCTCTTCACTAAAAGGGAAAGACCACCCTGCCTTAAAAAACAAGGTATTGACCAACAACAAGTGAAAGACACTTTCCGGATCAAGGTTAAGTGAAGGAATCATGCCATGAGTATGCAGGTTGACCCACTCGTCCACACGATCCATCGCTGCCTGTTGCTGCAGATCATCGGTGAAGCACTCTGCATTATAACCAAAAATGATGGAGTCACAGTAGTTTACTCGCAATGAAATATCATCATCGACCCAACAGCTGTTTGCTATCTCAATTACCGGCAAAGTCTCCGGATCATAGAACTGATACCAGTCAAGCGGCGTAGTCAGCTGATCAAGCATGTTATGGTCATAGTTAAGCATTACGGCACTTGTCTCTTCACTCAAGCCAAGTGTCTGGCATATTCCATCAAGTGTAGTATCAGATGCTCCTTGTTTTAGCATGCCTAACGCATACCATGCAGATAAAGGAGACAATACTACATTAGCCGATGGATCTGCTGCCTGAACTCTGGCTTGCACACGATTGAACAGGTCGAAAGAAAACGCAGAATAGGCAAGGTCTATCTCATGAGCGGAAATAGCCGAGCCTCCACATGCGAGCGAAAGGGTGAGGGAAATGAGTTTGAATTTCATCTTGTTTGACAGATTTGAGTGTTACACATAACTGATGCAATTTAACGGAATTGCGGTGCAAAGGTAAGAAGATTCCAGTTTTATTACAATACCCTCTACCCTGATGTATAATCACATCAATCAGATTTGAAATATTGAGATACTCAAACTCAACGGTTTACATAATTGGGCTTCGTATATCTCATGTCTATCTCTTTTGCACTATGATTTTTTTGCCTTGGCTGATAATGATGCAATTTATAGCAGATGCCTCCGTCCTATTCCCAATTAACGAGTAACAGAGCGACTCTGTTTCGTCTGGCAAGGTGTTCTCTATGAATGTTATTTCAATTTGGGGCCTGCCTTTCCGCCTGAACAACACATGGCTAACATTCGTAGGCTTCGGTTTGTTACCATTAAATTCTTCTCCTGGATCGGTATCGAAAACCACAAACAATCCAAGTGGACCCTCCAAATACCCGATCTTATAAATGATACCAGACCACACTGGCAAACAGTCGCCCTCCTCTATCACATCGTAATAGTATTCGATGGGTGAGAGTAAAGTATCTATATAAACCTCGAAAATGTGACCATCCTCATTTCCGTAACGGAGGGTATCGCCGGGTTCGTATTTTTTTGTGAAATCATAGACAAGTTGTTCTTCTGGAGATGTGCGATAGCGGCGGGCATAAACCAGCTCATCATCCCCTTCAGCGCGTACCCACGCCAAAGTGTCACGACGGTTGTATTCATTATAATCAGCTACAAGTGGACAGTAAACCATGCCATCTATCACTTCAGCCCTACATAGTTCATAAAGGGTAGGTGAATAAAAATTATCCTTAAGATACACCTCCCATGTAGTACCTTCCGTCCACACATTCTGTGCAAAAGCGGATACCGAAAAGACAGAAAAGAAAAGTAGCAATAAGCGTATCATATCAGATATTTATTCAAATAGTTCTCAAGCGTCTGTTCATGAATGTCACTGTCTAGTTTCCGCTTCATTCGCTGCTTACGCACCGCCACTGACGAAGTGGCTATGCCATAGACATCAGCCATAATCACATTAGGTACACGCATCATGATCAAACAGCAGAATCTAACATCGTCAACCGTGAGTGTAGGATGATTACGTCGAATCTTTTCGGTGAAATTAGGGATCACAGAATCCGTATTTCGCTCAATCAGTTCCCATTGTGCCTCCTCTAGGTTAATATGTCCTGACTTACCACGATGTGCATTCAGTATGGGAAGTATGATAGCATAGAGATGCTCATAATAAAGTTTCTGCAGCTGAAGGTTCTCCTTGTGTACCTGTTCAGCCTCCCGCTGCACAGACTCGGCAAGGCTAAGTGCTTCCAGTTCGTTGGCATGGGCTATTCTGGCTCTTTGTCGGTAGCACCATCCCACCACGCTGACTGCCAGCAGAAGCAAGAGCACAACGATAACGATGATATAATACCTGATACGCTGCGTAGCCATATCCGCTCGTGTCTGCTCCACTTCCCGATCATGTAGCAACTGATGTATCCTTGCCATTGACTCAGATGACTCGAGTTTTGAAATTGAATCTGTCAATACCAGCAATAGGGTGCAATCGTCTAAAGCTGCCTGCTTCTCGCCGTTACGTTCACGAATTGCCTTTCTTAATCGTAACAACTCCGCTTGAGTGTAAACATCTGATGGTTCAAGATATTTGCCAATGAGTTCTGCCAATTCACCGTCTTGGATAGTTTCGTTAGCAAGGACATACACATGAGACATCCTGTAAAGGTCAGTCTCAACAACAGAAGGACTGACTTCGATGGCATGATTGAGATAGAATCTGGCAGAGTCAGCAGCATCTTGCTGTAAGAAGATCTGACAAAGCATCAGAGATGTCTGCGATATAAAATCAAGTGAATCGGCAGGTGCTAGACGCATCGCTTTGTTCATCTCGTCTATAGCTTTATCTAACTCTCCCCTTACCATACAAGTGGTTGCTATACGCTGGTGAGATTCTGCCTGCAGAACACTATCTCCCATCTCTTCTGCCCTCGCTAACATTAAGAGCTGACACTCCTGTTGTTGCTCAGTCAAGTTCTTTTGCTCATACTGGAGGGATAGTTCCGAAAGCAATTCATACCTTTCGTGAACTAAGGAATTCTCTTTCTGCCCACATGAGACAAATAGTGCTATTGCTGCCACGACGGATAACCATACGGGGCATACAAAAAAAAGTGACTGCAATTTACCTTTCATACGTCCACACTCTTGTTTATACATAAATGCGACGCAAAGATACGAAAAAAAGTAATATCAAGCACACATATATTTATAATGTATATTAAAAGTGCTACAAAAGCATATACTTATTAACTGATTTTCATACAAATAAATTGCAGTCATTTGTATATTATCGTGCATGGGGTTCAATCCTAGTTCATGATATCATAAATCAGAATCCTAACGACAAGCCGATAGAGAATGGCATAGCCTTCAGATGGGTAGCATTCTGGTCAAAAAGGTCTGTGAGTGAGAGACGGGCCACGATACCGGCTTCAGAGGTACCTGCCTGCATCAGCAGGTTGCAAGCCCATGGATTAACCAGATCCTTGTCATGACCCACTACCATCATGTTGCTGCTTGCCAAAGCATCACCATACTTGCGAGCACGTACATGATGACGCAGCTCTGCCTCCAGACCGAGCGAGAAGAATGACCTGTGATTCTGCGACTGGAATTCTGCAGAAATAGGCAAACGCCAGCTCCAGTAACGGAAACGCTGTGAGGTGAATCCTGGCTCATCGCCAGCCGGAGCCTGATCCTTGAGCTTGAAACTGGTACGGCTGAAACCAAAGCCCCAGGTGAGCAGACGCTGGTAATTGCTGGAATGGAGCAGCACACCACTCAAAGGATACATACCCCACTCCCAGCTCTTAACGGAGTTGACAGGGAAATTCTTATCTGCCATGAAAGCAAAAGCGAAATAAATATCGCACATGTGCTCCGTGAATTCAGGCTCTTGCCAAGACCAAGACCAGGAACCATCCTCACCATACGTGCCATTAGACGAACTGCGAGAAACGGTAGGGAACCAAGGCAGATTGATGCTAAGCATTGATGACTCGATGACAGAATCATTGTGCACCTCTGTAACCGTGACTTTAGAGAGGACATTATTATAAGTCTTGGTCTCAATCGTTTTCTGGGATGTCAGGCTGTCCGCTGCGAGTTCTGAACTGTGTCGGTGCTGACCTATCTGGTCATTCTCCTGCTGGGCGAAAGTTGTGCTAATACTGGCCAGAGAGATGACCATAATCATAATTAAAGTTTTCATATTCTTCTGTTTTTATGTTTTACTATTTTTCTATTCAAGTTTTAAGACAAGGTGGTAGTCAAAGTCTTTAGGACAAGAACATCCGCTCAATATCTTTCTGCCGGAAAGTACCTATCAGTACAATCAATGTATGTTCATTTCCATCGGTCACAAACATCACCAGTTCGCTGTTAGGATCAGCCTCATGGAAATAACTGGCAGAGCGATGTTGCTGTCCATCCTGAGTGATTACCAAATTGGCATAAGTGGAGTTGGCAAGATTCTGCTCATCAGCACGGATCTGCTTACCTACTGCGGGATCAGAGGTAGAGATAATCAGGATTCCTGTCAGAGGCATACCGGGACCAAGACCTCGGATATCTACTCCACCGATAGTTGACTTACCGCTCTGGACCATCTGGTCAAGCATACTCTTGCCAATACTTACATACTTGACATTGTCCATAGCTGCGTACTTGTTGAAGATGGCATTCTGTGCCAGTGCTGTACCACAGATTCCTAACAACAGCAGAATCATAGTCAGTATTCGTTTCTTTATCATAGCTGTAATGTTAATAATTGGTTTATCATTAATATGCAATCTCGTTGAGGGATGTACGGATCTGCTCCTGCACCCGTGCCACTTCGTCAAGCCCCTCTATTCCTTCCTTCAGATGCGAACTGATCATTGCCAGTGCATAGTCAGCATATTCCTCTGCCTCCTGCTGGGAAATGTCGGAGGCAGCATAGCGCTGCTCGTCATTGACGCTCTGCCTAAACAGCTGTGGCACCGACAGGATGGCGATAAGCAGACAGGCGGCAGCCGCCGTCCACCATCTGTGCTGTATCCGAGAGATTGGATGGAGCGGAATGACAGACGCAGCGGCCTCCTCCTGCCGGATTCTCTCTATCAGCCTTTGCTCCATGCCTTCTGGTAGCTCAGGTTCTTGGTGCTGCAAGCAGGACTCTTCGGACAATGCACGGAATACTTCTGCATCTGCCTTCAGATGATCGGACACATCATCACCCGTCAGTACCTGCATCAGGTATCGCTCTTCATCAGGCGTGGTAGTGCCGTCATAGAAGCGGTCAAGCAGGCGCTGTATTTCTGTCCAGTTTATTTCTCGCTTTGTCATAGGATGTGATGTTTGGTTGCTAAAAGTTTTAACTGTTGACGGGCTCTGACCAGCTGCACTCTGACATTGCCCTCACTCAAGCCTGTGGCTCTGGCAATATCCGGATAGTCTATATCGTCCATCAGCCGCATTCTTACGATGGTTTGCTGCATTTCGGGAAGCTGACCCAGTAACCGAAATGTCTGATTGAGCTGATCGCTCTGTTCGATACGCTCTTCGGCATAGGTATCAGGCTCTTCGGGAGGCGGCGACTTATCAATATCTTCCTCCACCGTATGACGGGTACGAAGCTGATCAATACAAAGGTTCTTGGTCATCGTCACCAACTTTGCCTCGGCTTCCGGACCATTGGACATCGTGTCACGCATCTGCCAGGCTTTGAGATAGACTTCCTGCACTACGTCCTCTGCCTCATCTGACCTGCGCAGGATGCGAAAGGCCAATGCATACAGCTTGCGGCTGTATCGCATATATTGAGTTGAGAACTGTTGACTATCCATTATATATATATTATGTTTAGTAGTGCGGAAGGGGTGTCTGTCTGAAGCCCCGTTCATCAATAATACGAATGAGGAGATGATTTGTTACAAGAAAAATCACTTTTTTTCAAAGAATATTGATTTTTTCTCTGTTTTTCGAAGTGAAGTTTGTGTTTTTGGTCAAAAAGTGCTTATCTTTGCAGCATGATATCTGGGATTTTGGTTCTATAAGGATAGTACGGATATCAGGGATATTAAGGACGAAAGCTAGGTTTGTCGAACCCCTCCTAAATAATAGTTTCAGCAAGCGAAGGCATGGTCCCTAAAATCACTATTATCGCCAAAATCACTAAAATCCCATTAACAATGAATATATATGAAAAAACTACTCGTTTTGGCTTTTGCGGGATTATTAGCATCATGCTCAGGCAATAGCAAAGTATCAGAAATCATCAAGAAAGCAGAGCAGGGCGATGCCTCTGCCCAGCTGGAATATGGACGTCTGCTCAAGACTACCGGCAATGGTGTAGAACAGGACTGGCAGAAAGCCGTGGAGATGCTGCAACGTGCATCGGACAACGGCAATGAGGATGCCCAGTGGGAATTAGGATTGATGTATGAGTACGCAAATCACGTGGATCAGGATCAGGCAAAGGCACTTGAACTGTATCAGAACAGTGCCGATGCTGGCAGCCCTATCGGATTGTATCTCGTGGCTCACTGCTATCAGCATGGCATCGTAGTAGAGGAGGATCTGGCGGTATCGGATAGTTTGTATGCAAAGTCATTCGAAGAACTGATGCTACTTGCTCCAGAAGAAGACATCTATGTACTGAACTTTGTGGGAAGCGCCTACTACTGGGGTGATGGTGTAGAGGCTGACCGACAGAAGGCTTTCGGTTACTACCTCACCTCTGCACAGAAAGGCAATCCAGAGACACAATACAAAATCGGCAACTGCTACGAGACGGGGCAAGGTACGGAGAAAAATATGGAGCAGGCACTCTTCTGGTACAACAAATCAGCGGCACAGGGATATCCTGACGCCATTGAGGCGCTGAAGAAGATTGCACAATGATGATTACTGATCCAGTGGGTGTGCCATCCTTACAACAGAACTGCATTCCTATACTCCGTCAAAGGAAATCAAAATAAATCAAGGTTGTGGAATGGGCGTCTGCCATCCTTACAACAGAACTGTATTCCTACACTCCGTCAAAGGAAATCAAAATAAATCAAGGTTGTGGAATGGGCGATGATTTATTTTTAGACTACAAGTATCACCACCTCTCTACAATGGTCTGTAGCGTAGGTGGTGATACTTGATATTTGATATTGATTATTTGTTATTTGATACTTAACTGTGGAATTTTGACACAGTTTCTTGTATTGTGGTCAAAAGATTAACTTGGATTTACCACCAGGCAATGCTGCATGTAGTCACGCACAATCATGTGATGAGTGACCCAGATAAGCGTCTTGCCGAGCTCATGCTGCTGCAACTCTTCAAGGATCTGACGTTCTGTATCAGGATCAAGGGCAGAAGATGCCTCATCCATAATGAGGATGCCTCCTGGCTGAAGCAGAGCTCGTGCAATGGCAATACGCTGTGCCTGACCTTCAGAGAGTCCGCTACCCTTCTCCCCACAACGTGTATTGAGTTCGAGCGGCAATGAAAAGACAAAATCTGCGGAAGCGCGATGAAGGGCGTCACGCATCTCCTGTTCGGTAGCGTCAATCTTTCCCAACTGCAGATTCTCTCGGATAGTACCGCGTAACAAACTATTGCCCTGCGGGACATAGCAGATAGAACTGCGAGAGGTCTGAATCCTGCCGCTTGTAGGTTGGAGCAACTGAAGGAGCAGACGGACCAAAGTACTCTTACCCGAACCTGTCGGACCGATAATAGCTGTACTACTATTTGCCTCGAATCGATAATTAAGATGATTGATTATCATACGGTCATCCATGGGGTAATGATAACAAACATCTTCGAGCACAATCTCTTTCACCTGCTGCTGCTGCGCCCCCTGAAGTTGCTCCTGCGGCATTTCAGAGATTTCCTGAAGACGCTCTACAGAGGTAAGGCTCTGCACTAAATCCGGAAGCAGAGAACTCAAATCAAGAATAGGACGCTGCACCTGAGCAACCAGCTGGAGGAAAGCGGTCATCATACCATAAGTGACGGTGCCTATCAAAATGCCGTGCGCGCCCCATACAAAAGCGGTATAATAACCAATGCTGAAACCTGCCTGGATAAAGAAGCGGGTGCGGATATTGAAATAGAGACGGCGCTTGAAAGTACCAAACAGTTTCTGCTGTAGAGCCGCTAGTTTCTCTCCCATCAGCCCGACACGCTGCAAAGAGAGGAGAAGCGGACGATTCTGTACCGACTCCTGCATCTGACTCTGGATGTCGGCCTCCTCCTGACGCATCTTCTTATTAAGATTGCGCATCACCTTATAATACATCTTACCCAAAAGTAAGGCGATGGGCATAATGCCAAGGAGAGTCCAAAGCAATCCCGGCTGAAGAGAGAAGAGGAATAAAGATGCGGCAATAAGCTGGAAGAGAGACATGATGACGGACGAGATATCTGTGCAGAGACACTTCACCACGACGCGAAGATCTTCGCTAAGACGGCTCATCACATCACCCGAAGCCATTGACTCACGTCCCTGCCACTGGCTGTTCATCACATGTGTGAAGAGGCGATGACGCATCGTATTGGTCATCTGAATATTGACCCTGCCATTGACCCACTGACGCCAGGAAATGGCACCCAGACGCAATAAAAGAAGGAATGCCAGCACGCCAACCATGTGCCACATATTGCCAGCACGATGACCGGTGGCAATATCTACCAACCCCTTGCTGACATAAATAAAAACAAAGCCCAGAAGGATATTCAACAAGCCAAGCACCACATCCAAGGTAAGTTGGATGCGGTGCCCTTTAGTTTGCTGAAAGAGCCATACCAGCTGTTGTTTCATTGCAATTTAGACTGGCATATTGCCATGCTTCTTTGGAGGATTACTCTGGTTCTTATTCCGGCAGCACTCCAATCCATAGATGATAGCCTTACGGGTATCTGCTGGTGAAATGATGTCGTCAATATAACCCAGTTCGGCTGCGCAATATGGATTAGAGAACTTGGCTTCATACTCCTTAATTCTCTCCTCCTGCTGCTCTGGTGTCTCCTTGCGATAGAGGATTGAGACTGCACCCTTTGCACCCATTACCGCAATCTCTGCACTCTCGTATGCCAGATTGACATCAGCACCCAGCTGCTTGCAGTTCATAACAATATAAGCACCACCGTAAGCCTTACGGGTGATCAATGTAACCTTTGGCACCGTAGCTTCGGCATAAGCGTAAAGAAGCTTGGCTCCATGACGGATGATGCCACCATGCTCCTGATTAATGCCAGGCATGAAGCCAGGAACGTCTTCGATTGTTACGATAGGGATGTTAAAGCAGTCACAGAAGCGAACGAAGCGAGCACCCTTCTCCGAAGCATCAATATCCAGAGCTCCAGCAAGTACCTGAGGCTGGTTGGCAAGGAAACCTACGGTACGTCCACCCATACGGCCGAAACCGATGACGAGGTTCTTGGCAAAGTTCGGTGCAATCTCAAAGAAATACTGATGGTCACAAATAGGCTCGATAATATCCTTTATATTATAAGGAATATTTGGATCTGCAGGAACTACACCCTCCAACTCGTGACACTCACGCGTAAGTTCGTCAGTAGCCGGATGGATAGGAGCATCCTCCATGTTGTTTGATGGCAGGAAGCCGATGAGCTCGCGGATGGTCATCAGGCACTCTTCATCACTATCACATACGAACTGGCAAACACCCGACTTGGTACTATGAACATCAGCGCCGCCGAGAGTCTCCTTGTCACACTCCTCCTGGGTCACCTGCTTCACTACGTTAGGACCAGTAATGAACATCTGCGACTCTTCACGTACCATCAGGATAAAGTCGGTCAAAGCTGGAGAATAGCAAGAGCCGCCTGCACATGGGCCCATGATGGCAGAAATCTGTGGGATAACGCCCGAAGACTGAACATTGCGGTAGAAGATATCACCGAAGCCGGAGAGAGATTCAATGCCCTCCTGAATACGGGCGCCACCTGAATCATTCAGACCAATAATAGGTGCTCCATTCTTCAATGCAGCATCCTGCACCTTGGCAATCTTTGCAGCATTGGCAGCACTCAATGATCCGCCCAGGACGGAGAAGTCAAAGGCATAGACGAAAACGATTCGGCCATCAATCTTACCATAGCCGCACACAACGCCATCACCTGCCACCTTCTTGTTTTCCATTCCGAAGTTGGTACAATGATGCTTTACATATTTATCTACTTCCACGAATGTACCCTTGTCAAGCAGGATATCTATACGCTCACGAACGTTCAATTTCTTTGGTTCCATATATACGTGTTTTCTTTTGTTTATTCTTCTCGCATCCGAAAAGTACCTTTATAGAATTTTATCTTCCGACAAAGGAAATCAAAAGAAATCAAAACAGATAGCAGTAAAAATTGATTTTATTTGATTTCGTTTGTTGGAGAATGAAGATAAAGAATAAGGGTAATTTTGCAGTGCGTTATCTTTAATTTAGTTTCAAGGTGACCAGTACCTGTTCGGCCATGACGCTATCGCCCTCAGCGCACTTCACCTCACTTACGGCGCAAGCTTCGGTGACTGAGATGTTGCTCTGCATCTTCATAGCCTCAATGGTAAGAAGAATATCTCCTGGCTGCAGTTCCTGCCCGGGAGTAGCATAGACTTTAACAATCTTACATGGCATAGGTGCCTTGATCTTGTCGGACTGTTTCTCTGATTCAGCCTTCTTGCGAAGACGCATATATTTGGCCTGCGAGTCAAGCATGTCAACCTCATAGGTAGAATAGTTCAGACCTACACGGTAATGCTTGCCCGTATCACCCTTGATGAGAGTGGCATTATACGAGATTCCATTGTTCAGGATAGAGACCTGACCATTGGCAAACATGCAGATATCCACATTGTAAATCTTGCCATCAATCTCGATGCTCACATTGTTACCTTCCTTTGAAAGAAGAGTTGCCTCTGCGAGGCGATTTCCTATCTGTATTTCCATAGAAAAGAAGCCGCCCTCCATAAAGCCCCCATCCCCTTACCCTTCCCCCTTGCATTGGGAAGGGAGTAGATAGTATTTCAGGAGGCAGGAGGTTGCATTTTTTGGTTATAATATTCAATTTTATTATGCTTTTCCCATCCAAAAATTACTTCACAAAAGTAATTACTCCCTTCCCAATGCAAGGGGGAAGGGTAAGGGGATGGGGGCTATACCCTCAGCACGCCCTTCTGCAATCCGAATGCCCTCCATCGGTTCAGGGCGCTTGAATTCTCTGTGACTCCGTCGCCCTTGTTCTCCTCATAGTTCATGAGGTAATCAATGTAGGCAGCAATGATAGCCATATCTTCAGAATCATTCTTGAAACCTGGACGTGGACGGAGACGATCCTGATTAACCTCGATGAACGAAGTATCATAACAGCCCTGCTTGAATTGAGGCACGTCAATGATGCGTCGCAGATAGCGGATATTGGTCACAAGACCTGCCACCTTATATTCGTAAAGGGCACGACGCATACGCTCAATGGCATATTCGCGGGTTGTGGCCCAAACGATGAGCTTGCCAATCATCGGATCATAATACATCGGGATCTCATAGCCTTCATAAACTGCCGAGTCAATACGGATGCCCGGGCCATGAGGCTCAACCAATCGAGATACGACACCTGGAGCTGGGCGGAAATTATTGTCAGTATCCTCTGCGCAGATGCGGCACTCAATGGCATGTCCACGCTGCTTGATGTCTTCCTGAACAAATGGCAATGGCTGACCATCAGCAATGAGTATCTGAAGCTTGACGAGATCAAGACCCACGACCTCCTCGGTAATAGGATGCTCCACCTGCAGACGGGTATTCATCTCCAGGAAATAGAAGTTCTTGTATTTGTCCACAAGGAACTCAATGGTTCCGGCGCCGACGTAACCTACTGCCTTAGCTGCAGCAACGGCAGCGGCGCCCATCTTCTGACGCAACTCCGGGTCAACAAATGGAGAAGGAGACTCCTCAACCACCTTCTGGTGTCTGCGCTGCACGGAGCATTCACGATCACCCAGATGAACTACATTGCCATGCTTGTCACCAAGAATCTGGAACTCGATATGATGAGGTCCCTCAACGAACTTCTCAATGTAAACGGTATCATCGCCGAAGCCGGACATTGCCTCTGACTTACAAGTGTTATATGCCTCCACTACATCCTCTGCACGATGTACCAGACGCATACCCTTGCCACCGCCGCCCATTGAAGCCTTGATCATGACAGGGAATCCGATAGCCTTGCAGACGCCAACAGCCTCCTCTGCAGAATTAAGCTGATCCTGCGTACCAGGAACCACTGGCACTCCTGCAGCAATCATGTGACGACGAGCTTGAATCTTATCGCCCATATCTATCATCGTCTGCGGATTAGGACCGATAAAGATGATTCCCTCTTCCTCACAGCGACGGGCGAATTCAGCATTCTCACTCAAAAAGCCATAACCGGGATGTATAGCATCAGCTTTGTGCTTCTTGGCTGCCTCAATAATCTTCTCGACACAGAGATAACTCTCGTTAGATGGAGCTGGGCCGATACATTCTGCCTCATTTGCATAAAGCACATGACGACTGGTACGATCAGCCTCACTGTAAACAGCTACCGAGCGAATTCCCATCTCATAACAGGCTCGCATCACGCGGATAGCTATCTCTCCACGATTAGCAATAAGAATCTTTCGAATCATACGCGTCTTATTATTATATATTTAATAGTTTATGGGGCAAATATATGTATTATTTATGTAAAAACAAAAAAAACGACCAAAAATAGGTCGTTTTTAATACTTTTTATCATCCATTGGCATTGATGCGCTTTAATTTCTCCCGATTGAGCACCCGGATACGTCTGCCCTCAACCTGAAGTATTCCTTCATTTACGAATGTAGCAAGCGTTCTGATGGCATTACTCGTAGTCATATTTGACAATGCCGCCAGATCCTCACGTGACAGAGCTGCATTGATAGTCAAGCCATCAGGATCAAAGCCATACTTATCAATCAGGAAGATAATTGAATCTGCCAGACGCCCGCGAATATGTTTCTGCGTAAGGTTGACTGTTCGCTCATCACTTGCACCCAGATCTATGGCAAGATTACGGACAAAATACATGGCAAGCTGAGGATTACACATGCAGATGCGCTCAATGAGATTCATCGGAATCATTGCAACCTGAGTATTCTCCATAGCAACAGCCTCAGTAACATGCTCCTGAACGGCAAAATAGCTACGGTATCCGAAGTTGTCACCTGGGCGGAACATTCGCATGATCTGCATACGTCCTCCTATACCAAGTTTCTCAAGCTTAACGCGGCCTTTAAGCATGCAAACAAGATATACAGACTCCTCACCTACCTTATAGAGAGAATCTCCCTTCCGGAAGGTTTGTACTATTGCATTTTCAACGAGAGCCGCGCGCTGCTCTTCTGTCAGCAACGTCCACAGATCCTGCAAACCGCGCTTAATGTCTGTTTCTGGCATATTACTATATTGTGAATGATTATTAGCAACGATAATTATACACGCATGATGCTCACCAGATGTAGTTAAATCCAAATGTAAACATCTCTTTTATCTGAACCTTACTATCACGAGAGTCGTCAAATCTCGGATAAGCATAAATACGAGCAGAGAAAAAACGACTGATATTGAACGTGAACGTATTCTCAAACTCTACCAATACCTTCTGGTAGCTCGTAAAGCAGTATAAGCGACTACTCCATGAAGCATTCTGCCCCATTTTCCAGTCGAACTTATTGGTCAAGGTAGCACCAAACTCATGGAGGAAACTGTCACCCTCCTTAAGTCCATAACTGACCTCGTTAACACTGCCGTCCTTCACATATTTCATATTATAGGACAGCGGAGCAAGCAGAAGTGAATAAGTAAAACGCTTCTTGGGCGAAGTGTACTTATAATCCATACCCAAAGAGAGGTTCACCTCTAATGGAGACAGGAATGAAGATTTCTTGACTGTACTATTGGAATTGTAATAGTCAAAAACAGGAGTCTTGGCATACAGCTGCGTACTATAATACCACTTTTTCCATGCCTGATAGCCATATTTGACATCCCAGGAGAACTGATTGTCTGACACCTTCAGCTGGTGAATGGTATCAGCTGTGGTATAGAAGGCTGATAACTTAAGATCAAGAACCATCTCAAAGGTGGTCTTCTTATTCTCATCAAACCTGCTGATAGAAAGCTTCTGCTCTCCGCTTAAGGACATGTTGTTATCGCCGCCTTTATACCAGTTGTCTGACAATGCCGTCTGCTGCATCTGAAGTGTGTGATCACCCTTCCAATGCCACTTATCTGCCTTGAGAACCAACTGTTGACCAAAATCCTCAAGCGTTGCATTGGAGAAGTCCAGCTCCAGTTCGTCCACGATACGGGTATTCTGAAGTGAACTCTCTGTATCAAGAATCCTGGAGTTGGCTGTAGGGACATCAAAATGACGACGAGCGAAACGGAACCTGCGAGGATCAACAGAAGCATAATTGAAACGCACCTGATGACGCTGCCTCTCATAATGGTTCTGCAGTTCATAGATTGCGGCAGGATTACTAACGAAAGCCTCTGGCAAACAGTCAAGACTATCCTGTACAGCTACTGCATCACCAATACTCTCTACAGGCATCTCTGGGACATCACCAGCACTTATCAGTGGCAGTCGCATATCATACAGGTATCGCATAGAGCGACGATCCCGAGGCATAGAATCTACAACATGCCACAAAGAGTCCACCATTGCCTTGTAAGAAACTGACAATTCTGCTTCTGCAGGCAGCTGTCTCTTACGATTGGCACTGCGCCATGACCTGAACAAAACATTTGGAATGTAATCCGGGATATAAGCGCTATCGCACAACTCACCACCCAAACTATCAGGCTCCAATGCCTGAAGTTCGGCAAGACTTTCTGAATGTGAAATGCTTTCAGCCATCTCCTGAGCAGAAGCTGACCATACACAATAGAAAGCAATAATGATGAGAATGATACGATTCATTAGCAAGGACTCTTATCAATTAGAGAACCAAAGAGGCAGGAATACGACGGCAATTGTAATTTGAAGCCATAATCTGACCGTAAGCTCCAGCACTGCGCAGAGCAATAAGGTCGCCACGCTTGGTCACAGGAAGGACTTCGTCCGTACCGAAACAATCCGACGACTCACAGATTGGACCTACCACGTCATACTTCTCTGTCTTACCATCAGCTGCTGCCGAAAGATTCTCAATATTATGATGTGCCTGATAAAGAGCCGGACGAATCAAATCGCTCATACCTGCATCAAGAATCACAAACTTCTTATTCAAGCCCTCCTTGACATAAAGCACCTTGCTGATCAATGAACCCATCTGGCAAACGACACTTCTGCCCAACTCAAAATGGAGTTCCTGACCACTGCGCAGCTTGATATGGTCAGCATAGTTCTTGAAGAAAGAGGCAAAATCAGGAATAGGATTCTCATCAGGATGCACATAGTCACAGCCTAATCCGCCACCTACGTTAATAGTCTTAAGCACAACGCCCTGCTGTTCGAGACGATCCTGAAGCTCATTGATACGGGAACAGAGCATAGTAAACGGATCAAGCTCAAGCAGCTGGCTGCCAATATGGAAATGCAAACCGATGAGCTTGACATTCTTAAGACCAAGCGTATGGTGGATCACCATATCAAGCATCTCCATTGAGATACCGAACTTATTCTCTGACAGGCCAGTGGTGATGTACTTATGTGTATGTGCATCTACATTAGGATTCACGCGGATTGCCACGTTGGCAACCTTGCCCTTCCTTGCTGCTATCTCATTGATGACATCAAGCTCTGGCACGCTCTCTACATTGAAGCAGGCAATGTCTGCATCCAATGCCAATTCGATCTCCCAATCAGCCTTGCCCACACCAGCAAAAACCACTTTTTCAGCAGGGAATCCTGCCTTCAAGCATACTTCCACTTCACCTCCACTCACGCAGTCACATCCGAGACCTGCCTGATTAATGATAGCCAACACAGTTGGATCGACATTAGCTTTCACGGCATAGTGGACACGGAAACCCGCATATTTAGCGGCTTCGCTATTGATGGTGTCCAGTGTCTGCTGCAACAGCTGTCGGTCATAATAATAAAAGGGGGTTGGCACGCCCTGAAACTTCTCTACTGGGAACATACAAAAACTATAAATTATTAAAACAGATGTTCGCTCAGTAACTTCAAAGCCTTAATCTTGTCTTCCTTCTTAACAAGGACAGAGATATTATAGTTTGAACCACCATAAGAAATCATACGAATAGGTACATCCTTCAGGGCATCAACTACCTTCGACTCAAAGCCCAGATTGTCCCACTTCATATCACCTACGACGCAGATAATCACCATATCCTTATCCACGGTTACCGAACCGAACTTCTTCAGATCATTCAGGATCTCGTCCAGATGCTTGTCATTGTCAATGGTAAGGCTGACACCGACCTCAGAGGTGGTAACGAGGTCAATGGAAGTCTTGTAATGCTCAAAGATCTCGAATACCTGACGCATGAAACCGTAAGCCAGCAGCATTCGGCTTGACTTGATGCGGATAGAGGTAATGCCATCCTTGGCAGCGATAGCCTTAATCTTGCCCACCTCCGTCTCATTGCTGATATTGGTACCAGGAGCATCTGGCTCCATAGTATTGAGCAGGCGAACCGGGATATTATACATACGGGCAGGGGTCACACAGGTTGGGTGAAGGATCTTAGCGCCGAAGTATGCAAGCTCGGCAGCCTCATCAAAGTGAAGCTGGCGTACTGGCTTGGTATTCTCCACAAAACGTGGATCATTATTGTGCATGCCATCAATATCAGTCCAGATCTGAATCTCCTCAGCACGGATAGCAGCGCCTACGATTGAGGCAGAATAATCTGAGCCGCCGCGCTGGAGGTTGTCAATGTCGCCATAGGCATTGCGGCAGATGAATCCCTGAGTCACATAGATCTGATGCTCGCCAACCTCAGCCATCATAGCCTTGAGGTGCTCCTCAATATACTGGAAGTCCGGCTCAGCATTCTTGTCGATGCGCATATAGTCAAGAGCAGGAAGGAATGCCACCTTCACGCCCTGCTGCTGCAGATAAAGGTTCATCAGATTGGTGCTGAGCAACTCGCCCTGAGCCACGATACACTTCTCCTCGTAGATGGTGAAAGGGCGATTTGCAAAAGAACGGATGTACTCAAAGATTGAGCGTACTACATCAATAGCTTTCTGTTTGCACTCATCACAAGAAAATAGTTCCTGAATTACACCTGCATATTTCTGTTCGAGGCGAACGATTACCTCGCTTGCACCTACACTGTTCTGCAAACGATAATAACCAGAAATTTCGAGCAGGGTATTTGTCGTGCCCGACATAGCAGAAAGAACTACGATTTTTGACTTACCATCCTCAAGAATGAGATTGGCTACGTTCTTGATACGCTCAGCCGATCCGACTGAGGTTCCACCGAACTTAAGGACCTTCATATTTATTTTTTATTATAATTTTCTAACACAATTACGTAACAACCTATAGTTTACTGCGTGCAAAAATAGAGTTTTTTGACTAATCTGCCAAATTTTTGAGCCAAAAACTATCAAAAAAATATGTTTTTAAACATCTATTCAGACATTTCGTCACTCATATTGACCAAATACAACTTTGAACGCGCACGTGTAAATGCCGTGTACATCCAGCGGTAAAAGTCTGGTCCTAAATGTTCAGGATTGATGTAACCAAGGTCAAGATAGACGTCCTGCCACTGTCCACCCTGACTCTTGTGGCACGTCACGCAATAGGCATATTTCACCTGCAAAGCGTTGAAATAAGGATTCTCCTTCACCGCCTTATAGAGATCCCGCTGATTACGGCATTCGGGATATTCCTGTGCCACTTGGAAGAAGAGTTCCTGCTGGCGGGTAAGAGGAAGGTTAGGACCATCAACAGTCAGCGTATCGAGCAAGACTATTACTTCCGTTTCAATATCATAATCAGGCAGGGAAATATCAACCTTGGCAAAACGGAAACCATAGAGTTCGACCGTAGAACATACTCGTTCTACAGTAATCACATCACCATTGGCGATGAATGGCAACTGATCGAACTCACGCCCCCAATAGTAATTGTTTTTTACTACAATCAGACGATCTCCGCTTGACAATTCCTCCTCCCTATCAAGTATCTGATTACGAACACCGATATTAAATTTATTGGCTCGAGCATTGGACCTTGTAATGATGATAGTATCATCCAACCCTTCCCTACTGTAACTCGAAGCCAAAGACTCTAATAATTCATAACCATCTACTCGGATGACATCCTTATAATCTACATTATATATAATAGGAAGCGAGTGTAACGGCTCTCCTCCTTTGGTAAGAATGTTTCGCAGATTGGTTGCATTATAAAGGATTCCGCTATCCAACTGCTGGCGCGCCACTTCAGTCAGTTCGGCTGACATTATGTCCAAACCATAGGTACGCAGGTTTTCTACATCCAATGCCGGGCTCCGCTGCTGACCCACAGGGGGCAGCTGTGCGCCATCACCCACAAGCAGAAGCTTACATCCGGTGCCGGAATAGACATACTCAATCAAGTCATTGAGCAAGTTGCCGGTTCCGAACGGAGAGCCCTCATTCAATGTACTGATCATTGATGCCTCGTCACAGATGAAAAGGACTCCTGGCTGGCGGTTCTCTGTAAGCGCGAATCCCTCCATCTCCACGTTGAACTTCTGCTGGCGATAGATGCTCTTATGAATCGTATATGCCGGATGCCCTGCCATTGCAGAAAACACCTTGGCAGCTCTGCCAGTAGGTGCCATCAGACGGACAGGCATCCGATGCTCATCAAGCACCTTTACCAGTGCTCCCACAATCGAAGTCTTACCCGTACCGGCATAGCCACGCAATACGAAAAGCCGGTCGCGAGACAATGATGATGCCGAGTATTCAAGGAGGAATGAACTAAGCTGGTTAATCGCTGCCTTCTGTGAATTATTCGGAGAAAAGGATAGTTTTTCGGCAATTTTCTGGGCAAAAACTGAAAATATCATACTTTTTTTGAAATTTTTCGAGGCAAAGATATACAAAATTCAAAAAAGTTGTGTATATTTGCCCCGTAAAAATAACAAAAACCAATAATTCGATTAAATTTTATTCCAAACATAACATCATGAAAACTATTCTTAACATTCTCCTTGCTGCAGCAGCAGTACTTTTGACATGGATGTGCTACGAGAGCGTACAGATCCCTGTTCAGTTTAATGACGAATGCGCTAAGCGCGACGAAGTAATCATCCAGCGTCTGAAGGACATCCGTACCATTCAGGAGCATCACCGTGATAAGTATCAGGTTTACTGCGCTTCATGGGCTCAGCTGATCAACTTTGCTAAGAACGACTCACTGCCTGTAGTTAACAAGGTTGGTTCTCTTACTGACGACCAGCTCAAGGAGGGTTTGAACGAGAAGGACGCTTGGAAGTACCTCTGTGATCCTAAGAAGTATGCTAAGGAGATCACCAAGTTCAATCTTAGCAAGGCTACTTTCAGCCGTGATACCATGTTCGTAAACGTTCTTCAGAAGGACTCAAGCTTGATGTTCCGTTCAGACTTCAAGATTGACAGCATCCAGTTCGTTCCATTTGCAGAGAACCCAACTGACACCTTCGAGCTCAACATCGGTACCGTTACTACCGCTTCTGGTTACGAGATGGCTCTGTTCGAGGCTCGCGTTGATTTCGAGACCTATCTCTGGGATCTCAACCCACAGGAGCTCGCTAACAAGATTGATGATCGCAAGCAGATGGATAAGTTCCCTGGCATGCAGGTAGGTGATGCTACTCAGGCAAACAACAATGCCGGCAACTGGGAGTAATCAACCTATTATGACAGACAACAAATTAACCATCCGGTTCTCTCCGGATGGTTTTTCTTTTTCCGACGACCAGTTTTTTGAAGTTGCTCCTGGTCAAGACTTCATCCACAGATTAGAACAATCCGTGCTCGAACATCTGCCAGCAGGCGAACAGGATAGCATCTGCTGCGAGATAGAGACGACACGTGTCATGATCCTCCCCCCTGATATTAAGGATGCGGAGATGATTCATGACATGTTTGGCGTCACATTCAGCCGTCCCAATTACGAAGAAGAGATTCTGACCCAGCCAATCATTCTTCCAAAGACGGCACAAGAAGTGACACTATGCTTCGGAATCGAAAAAGAACTCTATCAATTCCTGCTGCGTAATTATGGAGAGCCACAATTCAGCCACCCATTGTCATCCATGCTTTTGGATGCTGACCGAATGACACAGGGCAACTGCTTGGTGACGCGCTGTACAAAGCAATTCCTCGAGATAGCACTCTTCAGAGATAAACAACTGACGCTATGCAACTGCTACCGGACTTCACAGGCAGACACCCGCTCATACTACGTCATGAACACATGGCTGCAGCAGGGTCTTGATCAGGTACAGGATTATCTACTCGTCCTTGGCCAAGGAAATGAAGGGCTGCAGGTAAGAGCATCGCTTCACCGCTTTATCAAACACGTCTTCTCCTGATTGAAGCGTCTCTCAGTCATGAAATCGTTGCCGAGACCTCGGGACATCCATTTCACCGTCATGAAATCGGCGCCGAGACCTCGGGACATCCATTTCACAGCCATGAAATCGGCGCTGAGACCTCGGGGCATCCATTTCTCGATCAGGATGCCGATACCGAGAGCTCGGGCGATAATTCTCAAACCCAAAATGCACTATGAAAATAATAACTGGAATCTACGGCGGCCGGCGCTTTGATGCGCCAAAAAACTTGCAGGCACGACCCACCACAGATCTTGCCAAACAGGCATTGTTCAACATTTTACAGAACAGATTGGACATCGAAGGCTGCCGTGCCCTTGACCTGTTCAGCGGAACGGGTAGCATCTCTTTCGAGCTGCTTAGCCGAGGTGCTGCACATGTGACCAGCGTCGAGATGGGACGTCAGCAGCAGATGTTCATCCAGAAGGTTGGACAAGAGCTGAAAGTTCCTGCTGCCAGCCATCAACTGATCCGAGGGGATGTGTTCCGCTATCTGAACAATCTTCCAGCCCAACCATTCGACTTCATCTTTGCCGATCCGCCATACGCTCTGCCTGAACTTGCCAAACTGCCAGAACTGGTATTACGTGAAGGGTTACTGGCAGAAGATGGCATCTTTGTGCTCGAACACGGTAAAGAAAATGACTTCTCAACCATCCCTGGCTTTCAGGAGCTACGAATCTACGGAGCCGTGCACTTCAGTTTCTTTAGCCTTTGCGGACAATAAGAAACAAAACATTGCGCGATGTATATTAATAATGTGCAAAATAGAGTCATGGAGTGGACAGAATTGTTCACTTCATGCTTTTTTATGCCTTAAAATTTTGTCTTCTCACAAAAATATATTATATTTGCCGAGTTAAATATCAAAACCTCAACCCTTAAATTCTACAATTATGCGCCGCACGCTCTATTATCTGGTTATAATTATCTCTGTCATAATGACCAGTTGTAAAAAAGATTTGAGCAAAGCACTCAAACCTGATGCTTCAGGTACCCCATACGATCTGTACATTGTCATGCCAGAGGGATTGAAAGAGACCGCATTGAATGACACCCTCCATGCCATCTTTGAATATCCTATGGAATGCACTCCTAATGGAGATCCCTATTTCCATGTCCGTCATCTGTCACCAGAGAACTTCTCATCTTCAGTAATCCGTATTGTAGCCAATGTTATCCTGATTGACATTGACCATAGCAATGCCTCCGAACCAGTCATTACCCTTGAGCGCGACCGCTATGCTACCAACCAGACCATTCTGAAGATGCATGCCAAGAGTATTGAGTCATTGGCAAATTACCTTCCATTGATGCAGAATCAGCTGCGTCAGCTCTTTGTCAATGCAGAGATTAACCGACGCGTCAAGCTGCTCACCGAGGAGCATCAGCACGGACAGCAGGATCGTCTGATGAAACTCCAGAATGCCTCTATCAATATCCCCATGACCATGAATGTGACTTGCAAGCCTGCGGCTGACAGCACATTCTTCTGGGTATCGGACAACTTTGCCGCCAAGCAGAGCTATCTGGTGGTCTATAGCGTGCCTTATACTGATCAGAATATCTTCTCGCTTGAGGGCGCCGTTGCCGTTCGTGATTCTGTCATGGGTGCGAACATCACCGGCACGGGCGAAGATGAGCACATGGAGACCAACCAATATGTAGTTCTTCCAGAATACAAGGCGCTCAACATTGGCGGAAAGTATGTAGGTGAATTACGTGGTATGTGGCGCATGAAGAATGGTCTGATGGCTGGTCCTTTCGTTTGCCACATGCGTCTGGATGAAATCAACAAACGCGTTGTCTTCGTAGAAGGATTCTGCTACGCACCGAATGACAGCAAGCGTATGCTGATACGCAATCTTGAAGCCAGCCTTTACACACTCAAGCTTCCTTCTGATAATCTTATTCCAGAGATCGAAGTTACCTTATAACAGTCAAAGGCTTCTATTCCAAACCCTAACTTTTGCACTTATCAAGTAATGAAATTACTAAAAATAGGAATCACACACGGTGACATTAACGGCATCAGCTACGAATTACTGATCCGTCTGTTCCAAGATACCGAAATACTTGAACTTTTTACCCCTATTGTCTTTGGTAGCGAACGTATCGCTGAACGTACTGCTACACTACTGGAGATGCAACCGCTCCACTTCAACATCATAGAAGATGCATCTAAAGCCTTGGATGGACACATCAATCTTGTGACTGTATGCAAGGACAAAGAACCTGTACTGGAGGTTGGGCAGCAGACCGAAGCCGCACTGGAGGCAGAAGCCAACTCGCTCACTGCTGCATTAGCAGCCTATGGCAACCATCAGATTGATGCCATTGTCACCTTGCCAGGGCATTTGGACAATGAAGAGCAGTCACATGCTCTGACTGACTTTATCCGACGTGCTTTAGGTTCGCAGCAGGAGGCATTTGACTGGATTATCAATGGTAATCTGCGCACTTTGCTGCTGCATCCTCTTGATGTCTCTACTGCATTGGGCGAGGGTATTGCCGCAGAGGCTTTCTACACGGACGTCACGAATATCTATCACAGCCTCCGTCAGGACTTCGGCATGATAAGGCCTCGCATCGCTATCATTTCTCCGTTGGACAAACTGCATGGCGACATGGCAGAACTGCACGAGCAGGGCATCACGGCATTCGGGCCTTTCGCAGGCACACCATTTGCTGAAGGCTGCTGGCAGCATCATTATGATGGCTGCCTCTTCCTCAATGATGATGAGACGATGCACAAGGTACTTGAGCAGGAAGATGCTGATTTCAGCATCGGGTACATTTCCGGGCTTCCTCTCGTATTGACCTATCCTCTCCAGGGCATCAATTATGAAATAGCAGGTCAGGGCAAAGCCAATGAGTGTTCATTACGACAGGCAATCTTCTGTGCCATTGACGTCTATCGCCGTCGCCAGTCTTATAGTCACGCCACACATAATCCGCTGGAGAAACAGTGGGTTCCTCGCGGACGTGATGACTTCAAGCTTGACCTCACCAAAGAAGAATAATCAAATACATTATTACCACAATGCCTAGTTTCATTATTGAAGGCGGTCATAAACTGCATGGTGAAATCAAACCTCAAGGTGCCAAGAATGAGGCATTAGAGGTCTTGTGTGCAGTCCTGTTGACTAAGGAACAAGTTACAATCAGCAATATTCCGGAGATTCTTGACACACTTAATCTCATTGAGTTGATGCGCAAGATGGGTGTCGAAGTACATCATCTCAGCAAAGGTACATTTACCTTCCAGGCAGCACAGCTTGATGAGGATTATCTTCAGAGTGACGACTTCCTTCGCAGATGTACCTCATTGCGAGGCTCTGTAATGATTTTGGGTCCATTGGTCAACCGATTAGGATACGCACTTCTCCCCCAGCCTGGAGGAGACAAGATCGGCCGACGCCGCCTTGACACCCACTTTCTGGGACTTCAATCCTTGGGCTGTGAGTTCAGTTATGACCCTGACAGGCATCTTTACAGGATCAAGTCACGCAATTCCCGTCTGAAAGGCTGTTATATGCTTCTTGACGAGGCTTCGGTTACGGGTACTGCCAATATTGTGATGGCAGCAGTCCTTGCAGAAGGCACTACCACCATCTACAATGCCGCCTGTGAACCTTATGTGCAGCAGCTATGCCGGATGTTGTGCCGCATGGGTGCACACATTGAGGGTATTGGTTCCAATCTGCTGACTATTCATGGTGTGGATACGCTTCATGGCACAGAGCACAGGCTTCTCCCTGACATGATTGAAGTCGGTTCATTCATCGGCATGGCAGCTATGACGGGCTCTGAAATTACCATTAAAGAGGTGTCAGTACCAGATCTTGGTATTATACCTGATGCCTTCCGCCGATTAGGCATCACTGTAGAACAGCGTGGTGATGATCTTTATATCCCTGCTCACGACCATTATGTCATTGACTCTTTCATCGACGGCTCAATCATGAATATTGCCGATGCGCCATGGCCTGGACTTACGCCTGACTTACTTTCTGTCCTGCTGGTGACTGCCACCCAGGCAAAGGGTGTGGTACTGATTCACCAGAAGATGTTTGAGTCACGCCTCTTCTTCGTTGACAAACTCATCAACATGGGTGCGCAGATTGTGCTTTGTGATCCGCATCGTGCTACTGTCATTGGTATTGACCATCAGTATAATCTTCGTCACTCACGTATGACCAGTCCTGACATCCGTGCTGGTATTGCGCTACTCATCGCTGCTATGAGTGCTGACGGCACCTCAAAGATTGACAATATCGGACAGATTGACCGAGGTTACGAAGATATTGATCAGCGACTCAATGCCCTCGGTGCCCGCATCACGCGAACAGAAGATTAATTATTTGTGATATTCCTTTCCCTCATTTTTATTTTATTATTCTTAAGCTCATGATCAAGGATTTCCATAAAACTGCCATCATAGCAGGCGATCGTTATATCAGTTTCAACGAGATGCTCCGCCGCATCACTCATTTCAGCCGGTACACATCCGCAGAAAAAGGGGTCAAAACTGTTATCCTCAGTGAAAACCGTGAAGGTTGGATCTATGCGTTCTATAGCATCTGGTTAAATCGTGGTATTGCAGTTCCTGTCGATGCAGGCTCTACGCCACAAGATGTTGCCTATATCCTGAATGACTGCCAGCCAAAGGGTATCTGGACCTCGGTAAAGAAACTTGACACGGCACGTATGGCTCTCAAGCTGACTGGTATGGATATTCCTATCCTTATCATTGATGATTATGAGCAGGCAGAAGTGCCAGAAGATTGTCAGCCAGCGAAGATTGACTACGACTCTGCTGATACTGCCGTTACCATCTATACCTCTGGCACCACAGGTTCACCTAAGGGTGTCATGCTCTCGTTCCGCAATATGATGGCAAATATTGACTCCGTGTCAAAGGAAGTGCCTATCTTTAATTCTGAACGACGTTCTATTGTCCTGCTTCCTCTTCACCACGTGCTTCCGCTCCAGGGTTGCGTAGTGGCTCCTTTTGTCAACGGTGGTGGTGTAGCTATCTGCCCTGCCATGACGGGCAATGAGATTATGGATACGCTGCAACGGGGTAAAGTTGCTATCATGATTGGTGTGCCTCGACTTTGGGCAACGTTAGCACGCGGCATCAAGACAAAGATTTATGCCAATGCCATCACACGCGGACTTTTCAAGATGTGCCGCGCACTTCAGTGGCGCTGGCTCAGCCGCCTCATCTTTACCTCCGTTCGACAGAAGATGGGCGGACATATCACCTATCTTGTCTCTGGCGGTGCTGCCCTTGACCGTGAGGTTGCCCTTGACCTCAAAGCAATGGGCCTGGATGTACTCGAAGGCTATGGTATGACTGAGACTGCTCCGATCATTGCCTTCACTCGTCCGGATGACATTAAGCCAGGCTCTGTGGGTCTGCCGTTACCTAGCACAAAGGTTGTACTTAAGAATGGAGAAATCTGCGTCAAGGGACCTAACGTAATGCAGGGCTATTATAATCGCCCAGAAGAAACGGCTGCCATGTTCGACGAAGAGGGCTGGCTTCATTCTGGAGACCTGGGCCGTTTTGACGAGAAAGGACGACTCTATATCACAGGAAGAACAAAAGAAATCATTGTTCTTTCGAACGGCAAGAATATTAATCCTTCTGAAATCGAGGCTAAGCTTGAAGCTCATGAGGATATAGTAAAGGAGGTCGGTATCATTCAGGATGGCGACATGCTCAAAGCCATCATTGTGCCTCAACCAACTTGGTGCAACGGCAGGAATGATGCAGAACTGGAAGATGCTCTCAAGACCGAGCTGCTTGAGCCTTACAATCAGGAGGCACAAAGCTACAAGCGATTGATGTCGCTCTTTGTATATCACGGAGAACTTCCCCGCACCCGCATGGACAAGCTCCAGCGATTCAAATTGCCGGCTTTGGTCACTGCAGGCGAACATACAGATGCCAATAATAAGCCTCGCATTGTAGAGCCTTCATTCCCTGAATATAAGATCATCAAGCAGTACCTGCAGCAGGAAAAGAAGGTACGCGTCCGCCCTACCGATAACCTGGATCTCGACCTTCAGCTTGATTCGCTCGACAAGGTAGGTCTGCAAGGTTTCCTGGAGCAGACTTTCGGTATGGAGATTAATGCAGAGAAGATAGCCTCCTTCCGTAATGTGCTTGAGATGGCAGAACATGTGGCAGACTACAAGACGCGAATTGAAGTGGAGAGCATCGACTGGAGTAAGATTCTTAAGGATGACAGCAGCCAGAAACTGTCTCTGCCAGATGCTTGGGCTGATGATCTCTTCATACTTGGACTCTTCAAGGGTCTGGCTAAACTCTGGTTCCGCATGGAGGGTCACAATTCGCACAATATCCCTGCTGATGGTCCATACATCCTGGCTGCTAATCATCAGTCATATCTCGACGGTATGTTTGTGATGTCCTACAGCCCAACCAAGAACGTCCGCAAGACCTTCTTCTTTGCCAAAGAGGCTCACGTCCGTCACCCTTATGCACAATGGATGGCAAAGCGTCATAATGTCATCGTCATGGAGCCAACCAACATGAAGAACTCCATTCAGCGCATGGGTGAGGCTATCAAGCAGGGCAAGAGCATCATCATCTTCCCGGAAGGCACTCGTACAGAAACGGGCGAGGTAGGCGAGTTCAAGAAGATGTTTGCCATCCTTGCCAAAGAACTTAATGTACCAATTATCCCAGTTAGCATTCATGGCGCATACGAGGCAATGCCGAAGCATTCCAAGTTCCCACGTCCGCTCAAGATCCATGTCAACTATCTGCCAGCTGTCATTCCATCAGCAGATGATACATACGAGTCATTGAGTGACCGCGTACGCAATGCTATCATCCTTGATCAAAGACATCTGGGAGAGGGTGCTTATAATAAAGCTTGAATTAATTGAGCGTTGAGAAAGAACAAAAAACTGATATAAAAATGATTCAGGAATCCCAGCTTATAGAAGTAGGTTACATCACCAAGCTCCACGGATTGAAAGGCGAAATGCAGGCCACAATCACTGATACCGTATTCGATGATGTCAAGAAGTGTCCCTATCTGGTGGTCAAGCTTGATGGCATTTTTGTACCCTTCTTTCTTGCGGGATACCATTTCCGTTCAGCTTCCGGTATCCTTCTCTCATTTGAAGATATTGACTCACAGGAGAAGGCTGAACCATTCTGTGGACTGACACTCTACTTTGACCGCCGATGCTTCACTCGCAAGGAAGAGGAGGAATATGACGCAGAGGTTGAGGAGGAAATGGGGTATATAGGATATACAATAATTGACCAGCAGCTCGGCACTATTGGCGAGATCACCGGCATCGATGATCAGACCGTCAATGTCCTCTTCCTGGTCAATTACAACGGTGAGGAGGTCATGATACCTGCGGCTGATGATCTCGTGGTTGAAATTGACGACGAGTCTCAGACCATTCTCATGAACCTCCCCACTGGCCTCATCAATACCGATGAGGCAGAAATAGATGAATAATCAGACGATATAAAAAGAAAATTATCGGCGTGGTGGGAATCTCCGCTCTGGCTGTGGATTCCTGATTGTCTCAATCCAATTATTAAGCTCCTTCAGCATTTCCTCACGATACTTGAACCACTTGCCACAACCGAAACCATGACCACCTGAAGGATAGACATACATTGAAGCCTTAACTTTAGCTTTCTTGAGCGCAATGTAGTATTCGGCAGCATTGCGTGGTGAAACCAGGAAGTCATCATCAGCAAGAATAAGCAGCGCTGGAGGAGTCTGTTCTGTTACCTGCAGTTGGTTGCTATAAAGCTGCTCAAGCTCTGGTGTGGCATCTTCTCCAATCAGACAATTATGAGAGTCCATGTGCGTGATCTCCTTATCCATGGAAATAACTGGATAGAACAGAATCTGGAAATTTGGACGAGTCTCTACAGGATTATGAGTAGCGATAGTTGACGCAAGATGTCCGCCAGCTGACGAACCCAAAATGCCAACCTTCTGGGGATCGATACCCCACTTACTTGCATTCTCACGAATCACACGCATAGCTTCAGTAGCATCACTGATAGGCACCTCGGTGACGCCCATAGGCATACGATAACTCAAAACTATTGTGGTTATTCCCTGCGGAACAAAGACATCAGCCCATTCATAACCCTCCTGTCCCAAAGAGAGGACACGATAGCCACCACCAGGGCACACCAAGACTGCCATATCAGTCTTTACAGATTCATCTGGAAGGAATACTCGGATGGATGGTTTGAAGTTTCGGGTCTCTGGATCATAAGGCTGCGTCTTATCAATACCGTTGCTATTAGGCAGACCATTTGGCCAAAGATCAATATCAAAGCCTTTAGCCTCCTGAGCAAATGATCCGAATACAGAGCAGAGAAGAATCAGAAGAGAAATAATTTTTTTCATAATCGGATTTAGATGATTAAAGTAATGATTTTTTCGCCACAAAGATAATCACAATTCTTTTCTTATCCAAATTTAGACGCGAATAATTCTTCTATACCTAAAAAAAATCCGCCAGAACCGAAGTCCTAGCGGAATAATGCCAAGCAATAAAATGCTTTTCCTTTTCTTGACAAGTTTTTACTTTACCTTATCAACGATTGCCTTGAAAGCCTCTGGATGATTCATACCGAGGTCAGCGAGAACCTTACGGTTGATATCGATGCCGTTAGCATGGAGGAGACCCATGAGCTTAGAGTAGCCCAGACCCTCGAGGCGAGCAGCAGCGTTGATACGCTGAATCCAAAGAGCACGGAAATTGCGCTTATTGTTACGACGATCGCGGAATGCGTAAGTCAAACCCTTCTCCCAGGTATTCTTAGCAACGGTCCACACATTCTTGCGGGCACCGATGTAACCTCTAGTGAGGTGGAGAATCTTCTTGCGTCTTGCACGTGACGCTACGTGATTTACCGAACGTGGCATAGTACTGTAAGTTGTTTTAAACGCCGCGGGTACTTAAAGATAAAAGTGAAAGTTAAGAATTTCTTAACCATTCGTAATCTTAAGACCTCTTAATACAGCAGTTTGGTTAATAGATGTGGGAAAAAGATGATTACTTGAGGCAAAGGAGCTCACGAACCATAACCTTGTTTGAGTTGTCGAGTACCTCGAAACCGGTAAGATTACGCTTCTGCTTCTTGGTCTTCTTAGTCAAGATGTGGCTCTTGTAAGCATGCTTTCTCTTGATCTGTCCTGATCCGGTGAGCGCAAAGCGCTTCTTGGCACCGGAGTTAGTCTTAACTTTTGGCATTTTGTTTATAATATTTAATAATGTATAAATGGAAGCCTTTCGGCTTTCTTTTTTCTAAGAATCCTTTGACTTTAGATCTTCATCCTTAGTCCTCGGACTTTAATCCGGCACCTGCAAGTGCAGCAGCCAATGGATTGGTCTCAGTGAGGTCACGCTCTGGCTCTGGCTTGCCGCCCTTCACCTCTACGACGCGCTGCTTCTTCTCGGCTGGAGCCTCCTGCTTAGGCTGTTCCTTCTTCTTAGCGCTCTGCTTAGGACTCAGCATAAGGATCATGCGCTTGCCTTCGAGCACTGGAGGGAAACTATCAGGCTTACCTACCTCAGCCAAATCATTGGCGAATCGAGCGAGGAGGACCTCACCCTGATCCTTGAAGAGAATAGAACGACCCTTGAAGAAGACATAAGCCTTAACCTTGCTGCCATCGGACAAGAACTCCTTGGCATGACGAAGCTTAAACTCGTAGTCGTGATCGTCGGTCTGAGGACCGAAACGAATCTCCTTAATCACCACCTTAGCGGCATTTGCCTTTGCCTCCTTGGCCTTCTTCTTCTGCTGGTAGCAGAACTTCTGGTAATCCATCACCTTGCATACAGGTGGCTGGGCAGTTGGGCTGATCTCAACAAGGTCGAGTTCCTGCTCCACGGCAATACCCATAGCCTCCTGGATGGAGTAGATGCCCATGGTGACGTTGTCGCCAACCAGTCGGACTTCCTTGACGCCGCGGATGCGCTCGTTGATACGATGTTCGTCCTTATTGTTACTATTGCCCATTGGGGTGCGAGGACCCTGTGGGCGTGGGCCCTGTGGACGTGGGGCGCCTTGTGGTTTTGGTCGATTGGGACCGCCACCGCTGTGTGGAGTAAATGCCATTAACTAAAAGTTAGTTAATAATAGGTGTGTTTTTATTGTTAATTAATATGTTGATTGAGGGAATCTCCCAAAATCGGCTGCAAAGATAGGCATTTATTTTTAAATAAAAAATATTTCGCCCTATAATTCTTCTTTTTTGGCATGCAATATGGGCATATTTGCTACATACATAGCGCAAAATAATCAGAAGTTTAGCTCAGATGTGCGAACAACAGTTGTTCGTGGTTCACGTCTAAGGAGTTAGACTAGCCCTTCGATAGGGTCCTTAAGTACCTGCGTGACGACATATCCGTGGTAATCAGCCACCTTCTCAATGATCGGACGAAGATGCCATGCCACACTGCCAACCAGACGTACTTCTCGGACATCTTCATCAATCCTCATTACGTTTCGTGTCCAAAAAGACTCAATGCCACGATAGGCAAGTTCTTGAGCGTATGACAATTCAGCATGCCGACCCAGGAAAGCAGCAAAAGTGGCCAGATAGCGATTAGGACAAGGCATCTGATAGACATGACGAATGGCCTGCTCGGCTGTCAGTTCGCCAAAATCGTCCTCAAAAGCTTCGCGAGCAGAGGAGGGCATCT
>JAZLJN010000070.1:0-33811 GCA_045617885.1 Bacteroidales bacterium
ATATCGTACACATACAGGCATGCCGAGAAATTGTCTTTCGATACATCTATGCCGACACATTGACGAATGTATTTTCCATCGGCAGGAATGGGGAAGTCTACCTTCATTTCGATTCGGATTTAGGGTGAATAATATGGTTTATGATTATAGACCTAAATCTTCATCGACTCTCCTCTTGGAAATACTCAGAATCATCCATGACATGCAGGATGTACTTAGATACTTAGTCCAGACTCTAAAGATTAGAAAAGGGAGTGGAACTCTTTTTCTGTCCCACGATATAACACACAAGGGTTTATCTAGGTCCCGTTGTTCTCACTCCCATGGTCATAATCGCTAGCAAAGCTACACAATTATTTCCATATTGCAAACAATAGACAAAAGAAAATTATTCGGCTATTGGGAACAATCTATAATCGAGTGCAAAGGTAAGAGATACCGTTGACCTCTCCCACATAATTATCAATGGCTGGTGTGCATCACCTCACATCAGCCATTGCTGCCTTTAAAATACCCCTATCAGCACTTTCTCGGTAAAAGATTTGGAGATATTAAATTTATAATGTATCTTTGCGGCGGAATTTACTATGTTAAATCTTTCTTAAAATCTGAAAAATGAGCAATTATGAATGAAGAGAATAATTCTATGGTACAAGATAGCAGTGAGATCGAATATAGAAAGAGAAAGTATAGTCCCGCTTACTATGCTATGAGAAAATACGCAGGTACAGTAACCGTCGACTGGAATAAAATTCACTGTTAACAGATGAGAGTTTTATTAGATACTTGCATAGTCATTTATCTGACAGCAGAACCCGATAGATTATCAAAGGATGTTCGTGCTCTTATAGAAGACTATGATACACAACTATGCATGAGTATTGAAAGTGTTAGGGAGCTTATCGTTGCCTATAATGATGGTGGAATTGTATCAAAACGATGGAAAACGTCAGAAGATATGCTTCGGACATCATCGGGGACAGTTTCCGTTGATCTCGTAAAGAGTCAGTGTGATAGTCCTGTCCACATCCCACTTCCATCCCACGAAATACCCAATGGCTGGTGTGCATCCGTCACATCAGCCATTGCTGCCTTTATAATACCCCTATCAGCATTTTCTCGGAAAAAGATTGGCAATGTTTTTGGGCAAGAATGCCTTGATTCTTTTGATGATATTATTTAGCAGATAATTGCTCAATGAGACGAGATGCGCTGATGTGGATGTCGGACTTATTCTCCAGATGCGAGGCTTCAAAGATGACACTGGCTTTGAGATAATACGGCTCACGCCATGCCAGCTGCTCACGAATCACTTGCAGTATCTGATCATCGCTCTTGTCAGCGAGTAGCGGACGCTTATGTTTGCCCTTGATGAGACGCATCAGGAGCACCTCTTCAGTAGGTTTGAGATAGACACTGATACCGGCTCTATTGACTATCTCCATATTGTCAAAGAAGCAGGGCGTGCCACCTCCCAGAGAAATGACTACGTTCTCATACTCGGCTACCTCTTCAAGTGCAGCACGTTCTATGCGGCGGAAACCCTCCTCGCCTACTTCTGCAAAGATTTCCTTGACGGTCTGGTGCTGACGCGCCTCAATGAAATGATCCAGGTCAATGAACTCCAAACCCATCACCTCGGCCAGCGAACGGCCCAGTGTGGTCTTGCCTGCTCCCATGTATCCGATCAGAAAGATACGTTTCATTCGTTTTGAGTTGTGAATTATTAGTTATGTGTTGGGCAGCAAAGTTAGGGGATTTCAGCCATAATGCCAAATAATTGTCAAAAAAACAGGGGAAAAGTTGTCTGCAAGCGATTAAAATAGTATCTTTGCGCAGTAAATATGCAAAATCGTTAATCACTGACTGCACTCTATGGCAAAATATTACGTTGTATGGAAAGGCAAGGCTCCGGGCGTGTATGACTCCTGGGAGGAGGCTGAAATACAGGTATCTGGCTACCCGGATGCCTCATTCCGGTCGTTTTCATCCATGGAAGCTGCCGTGGCGGCTTTCCGCGACGGATTCGATAAGGAAGGGCTTCTGCTCGAAGTGAAACGTGAGATGGAACGTCTCGCCAAAGAGGGCACTCCCATCAGGCATGATGATACTCCATCCTCGCCAAGAAGAACGGTGATCAAACAGACGGTTCCCGAATGGAATGTGGATGCAATAGCGGTGGATGCCGCCTGCTCTGGCAATCCTGGTCCGATGGAATACCGTGGCGTGTATATCCGCACGGGCGAACAGATCTTTAAGGTGGGTCCTTTGGAGGGTGGTACCAACAATATCGGCGAATTCCTTGCCATAGTACACGGCATGGCGCTGCAGGAGAAACGCGGCACGTGCCTGCCCCTCTACAGCGACTCGGTGAATGCCCAGAAATGGGTACGCATGGGCATCTGCAAGACTACGCTGGAGGAGAATGACGTGAATGCTCCCATCTTCGACATGATACGCAGGGCTGAAACCTGGCTGCGCACTCATACTTTCCGTGTGCCTGTTTACAAATGGGAAACCAAACAATGGGGTGAGATTCCGGCTGATTTTGGCCGAAAATAATGGTCTTCACCCTCTTATCAGCATCAGATTATGAAGATTATCTGCGTAGGCATGAACTATGCCAAACATAATGAGGAACTGAATCATTCGATAGGCGAAGTGGA
The DNA here is from genome assembly GCA_045617885.1 of Bacteroidales bacterium. Taxonomy (GTDB): domain Bacteria; phylum Bacteroidota; class Bacteroidia; order Bacteroidales; family UBA3663; genus Liminaster. Next base: position 2,667 of record JAZLJN010000070.1, read on the forward strand.
GGGCGTCGATAAGGGCAATCCGACCCTCTTCCTGAAACCGGAGACAGCATTGGGACGTTCAGACTGGCCCTTCTTTGTACCCGACTGGAGTCAGGAGGTGGAGTACGAGACTGAACTGGTGGTACGCATCTGCCGCTTGGGAAAAAGCATCCCTGCCCGCTTTGCTCACCGCTATTATGAGGAGGTGACTTTAGGCATCGACTTCACAGCCCGCGACTTTCAGCGACAACTCAAGGCTAAAGGTCTGCCCTGGGAGATCTCAAAGGGCTTTGATGGCGCTGCCTATTGCGGACAGCAATGGCTGAAAATAAGCGAGATACCAGGTATTGAATACTACACGGCAAAAAATGGAGAACGTGTCCCTGATCTGCAGAACCTTCATTTCGAGATGCAGCTCAACGGCGAGACACGTCAGGTGGGCTGGACGGGTGATATGCTCCACACCGTGGACGAAATCATTGCCTACGCCAGCCAGTTCTATCTGCTCAAGACGGGAGATCTCATCTTCACAGGAACCCCTGCCGGAGTGGGTCGCGTCAAGGAGGGCGACCTCATCACGGCACAGCTGCAAGGCATACAGGTGCTGGAATGCAGATGCAAATGAATTTTGGCAATACACACAATAAATACTATGTATTTTCGTTATATAATGCAGGTGACTTCCGTCATTAGGAAGCCATCTGCATTTAACATTTGCACTATATGAAATCTTTGATCCATATATTACTGGCATCGGTACTGATGCTCCACTGCCTGACCATGACGGCAGCCTCATACGGCAAGCATACGTTTGCCCCTACCTCGGCGCTCGCCCAGGGTTCGTGGGTGAAGGTAAAACTGGAGGGAAAGGAGGATGGCATCTACCAGATTACCTACGACCAGCTCAGCCAGATGGGATTCAACAATCCGGATCAGGTGGGCGTGTACGGATTTGGCGGTCATGTGCTGCCTGAGGATATTGACCAGATTGATCTGGATGACCTCCCGGAGGTGGCAGCTTTGCATGATGACCAGAGCCGACGCATCCTCTTCTACGGTCGCGGACTGATTCGCTGGGACTATATCTCAAGCAAGGGTTTCTGTCACCGCCAGAACACTACCGAGCAGTATGCCTATTACTTCCTGCACCAGAAGAGTGAGCCGGCTCGTGCTATGGAGGTGGCAGAAAACAATGGCGGCAATGCAGGAACGTCGGGTACTAATACCTACGATGAGTACCTGCTGTATGAGGAGGATCTGATCAACCTGGGACATACGGGAAGGGAGAAATATGGAGAGTCGTTTGTCAACGTCACCTCCCGCAATTTCAATTTTGGCATGCTCAATGCCGGCAGCGTGCGTATCACGGTCAACTTTGTGGCTCGCGGAAGCACTCCATCCAGTTTCACTGTGGCAATGAGCGATACGACGTTTAATGCTGTCAACATCGCCAAATGTACCAACGAGTATTCCTTTGCCAATGAGGCTACACTTGATAAGACCTTCACTCATAACAGCGATGACGGTTTCACTGTAGGCATCACCTACAAGCATCCAAGCAGCGGCAATGCCACAGTGGCGAACCTCAATTATATACGGCTGCAAGGCAAGCGCTATTATGAGAAACCACAGGCTTTCACCCTGTTCCGCAACTCCTCATCAAACGCCCGACTGGTACGCTATGACTTGTCAGCCGCGCTCGACGATGACGTGCAGGTGTGGGATGTCACTTCTCCATGGGATGTCAGACTGCAGCAGACGGACAACGGCATGTTCATGCCTCACACAGTAGGACTGCGCGAGTATGCATTGGTCAACGTGAAGGGTTCGGGATTCCCAACCGTATCAAAAGTAGCTAACATAGCCAACCAGGATCTTCACAGCCTGCCAATGACCAACATGGTGATAGTAACGGCGCCTGCTTACCTGGCTCAAGCTAACCAGTTGGCAGACTACCGCCGCCAGCATGACAATCTGCACGTGACGGTGCTGACTCCAGAGGTGATCTACAACGAATTCTCTTCGGGATGCCAGGATGTGACTGCCATCCGTCTGCTGATGAAGATGTTCTACGACCGCTACCATGAGGCTGCCGAGAATGGCACTGACGCATCCGAGATGCGCGAACCACTCTACCTACTGCTCATCGGTGATGGCTATTATGACAATCTGGCTATCAACCGCAACTACTATCTTCCCATCTACGAGACAGAGTCATCACTGGCAGAGACCTCTTCATGCGTGTGTGATGACTACTTCGGCTTCCTTGATGACGGTGAGGGCGGACGCAAAGACCAGAACCTGCGCTATGATATCTCATCGGACCGCCTGGACATCGGCATCGGACGCTTGCCTGTGTCTTCGGTACTTGAGGCGACGAACGCCGTCAACAAGATCATCAGCTACAGCGAAAACAAATACTTCGGCAACTGGAAAAACCGGCTCTGCTTCTTGAGCGATGATGACAAGGAGGGCGATTCGTACAACTGCCACGTGCGTCACAATGACCTGCTGGTGTCAAAGATTGAGGAGATGGGACACAAGGAATTCATCGCGCAGAAGATCTATCTGCCTGCCTACGCCCAGACCAGCACCGCTGCAGGCACGGACTATCCTGATGCCAAGAAGGAGTTTCTGGAAAGCCTCAAACAGGGTGTGCTGATGGTGAACTATGCCGGACATGGCAATACTACCGCCATCACGAATGAGAACATGATGACCGTGTCACTGGCAAGCCAGCTCAACATGAAATACCTGCCACTCTGGGTGACTGCCTCATGTGATGTGGGACGCTGGGACGACGATGATGATTCGATGGGCGAATGCCTCTTCCTGAACCCAAACGGCGGTGCCATTGCCATGCTGACTACAGTTCGCGTTGTATATGCTCAACAGAACCTGCTGCTCAATCAGGCTATCATTGACAACCTCTTCAATCGCTTCAGTGATGGCACACGCTACAGACTGGGCGATGTGCTCAAAGCCGCTAAACTGGAACTGGGATCAGACTACAACAAGCTGAACTTCTGCCTGCTGGGTGATCCGTCGCTCACCCTTGCCTATCCAGAGCATCCAATGAAGATCACAGAGGTGAACGGCACTCCTGTAGAAAGCCTTGGTGACAATGCAGGAAACAATTTCGCACTCGAAGCACTTACTAAAGTGACCATGCGCGGCTGCGTGCTTCAGACGGGAAGTGACAGCGTGGTGGATACCAGCTTCAATGGACTGGTCTATCCTATTCTCTATGATGCACTCGAGTCATTGAGTGCCGACAAGGGTTATATGCAGCCCGAAGCACCGACCTATTACTTCAACATCCGCACGAAGAAGGCATTTGCCGGCCGTGGGGAGGTGCGCAACGGTGAATTTGAATTCTCATTCATGGTACCACAGGACATTGCCTACAGTGACATGCCAGGACTGGCTAACCTCTATGCCTGCAGCGATGACGGCAAGGAGGGTCAGGGCTACTTTGACCGATATACACTGACCGGTGGCGAATCATTTGAGATAACAGATCATAACGGTCCATCCGTAGAACAGCTCTTCCTGAATAGTCCTGACTTTACGGACGGCGCCACTGTGAACAGTACGCCATTCTTCTACGCAGAAGTAAGCGACGAAAGCGGATTCAACGCTACGGGCAACACCGTAGGCCATGACTTGGTGCTGACCATCCGCTGTCTGAGTAATCCGCTGATGGGCATTTCTCAGCATACGCTCAATAACTATTTCACCACCTTCACAGGTAATGCTAATCGCGGCAATGTTCAGTACAGCCTGCCAGCACTGGCCGACGGTACCTATGAGGCTACTTTCCGCGTATGGGATGTGTGCAATAATGCCACTACGGTACGCTTCAGCTTCACGGTGGCTAGTAATGCTGCCCCTGTGGCATCTGTAGTTCAGGCTTATCCATGCCCTGCCAAGCAGGGTGAGACAGTGCTCTTCCGCGTGCTGCATAACCGTCCGGAATCAGCGCAGGAAATCCGTCTGCAGGTATTCACGCAGACAGGATTCAAGGTCTATGAAACCACGGCTGCATCCAACAGTGCCGCTCGTCTCTTTGCCTATGACCTGGATAATCCTACACTGCTCAATACGGACATCAATGCAGATGAATCAGGGAATTTCATGGGTAGTGCAACGCTCGAATGGAAGACGGATGACTTACGCCCGGGATTCTATGTGTACCGAATTGAGATGAATAGTGGCGGCAGTAGCAGTATCTCCGAAAGCAAGGTCCTGCTCGTCAATCCGAGGTGATCTGTCACGGAAGTGGAATGAAAAAACTCCGTCTGCCTCCTACAGGCTGCGGTAAAATCTTAAACAGAGTAATAATATAGATAAATAATGAGAAGAAAAGCGATAGTGGTTATGACGCTGGGAGCATGGGCAACCATTGCGTCAGCACAAGCCAACAAGGAGAAGGCAGAATCGAATCCATACAACCCACTGAACCCGGCTATGATGTCGCTCAGCATTGCCCCGGACGCACGTGGTGGCGGTATGGGTGACATCGGTGCAGCCACCGACCCTGACGAAGTGAGCCAATACTGGAACCCTGCCAAATATGCTTTTGCCTACAGCCCCAGCGGACTGTCAGTCAATTATACCCCTTGGCTGCGAAAGATCGTGACCGGTATCAACCTGATGAATGCCGCCGGCTATTATAAGTTCGGATACGACGAGAATCAGGCAGTATCTGCATCACTTACCTACTTCAGCCTGGGTGAGGTAACTGCCTTCAACTCTGCTGGTGTAGAGACACAGGTGATCAACCCAATGGAAATGGCACTGGATGTAGGTTACTCGCGTATGCTCTCTAATAATTTCTCGATGGGCGTAGTATTCCGTTACCTCCATTCGGCAATGACCTATACTGATTCGGACAACAAGCCGGATAATACCTTTTCGGCTGACATTGCAGCCTACTATGAGGGCTATCCTCAAGTGGGATACAATGAATGCAAGTGGGCTTGGGGCCTCAACGTCTCAAACATCGGTGGCAAGGTAACTTATGACGGTGGAACCACCAGCCAGTTCCTTCCAACCCGTATGCGTCTGGGCACTTCGTTCACCTTCCCGCTGGACGACTATAACCTGCTCTCCATCAACGCGGATGCAGATAAGTACCTTATTCCTGCAGCTCCTAAACGCGATTACTATGATACGGAAGAGGGGTATCAGGATGCTTTGCATGACTTCTATGACATGAATGGCTTCACGGGCATTTTCAAGTCATTCAGCGATGCTCCACGCGGTATGGCAGAGGAGCTGGAGGAGATCAACTGGGGCGTGGGTGCAGAATACACTTACGACCGCCGCTTCTTCCTGCGTGCAGGTTACCACTATGAGCATGAGAACAAGGGTGGACGTAAATATTTTTCTTTCGGTGCTGGTGTAGCCCTCAATGTGTTCCACATCGATGCCTCGTATGTACTTTCGAGTGACCAGACGTCAGCGCTTGATCAGACTCTTCGCTTCTCTCTGGGCTTTGATCTGGAGGGGCTGCGTGATGTAATGGGCGGACGAAGAAGGTAAAGAGGTAAAGAGGTGAAGAGGTAAAAAGGTAAAGAGGTAAAGAGGGGTAAAAGGCTAATAACAATTTCTAAAATAATGAATTTTATTGATTCCATTTCACATATCATTGACCCTGCTCTGCTGGAGCAGGCTCGTCAGTTTATCAACACACACAATAAATTTGTAATTACCGCACACATGTCACCAGACGGCGATGCAGTAGGTTCTGCTCTCGGCATGATGCAGTATCTTAAGGCAAAGGGAAAGGATGCTAAGGTAGTCATGAACGATGCTCCAGGAGCTAATCTTTTCTTCATTCCAGGCTACCGTTCGGACGTCATTGTATTCGACAATCAGAATGACGGCACTCCCTCTCAACGCGAGGAAGCTGTAAAGGCAATTCAGGAGTGCGATGCCATGATAGCGGTGGACTTCAACGTCCCCTCCCGCATGGGTGGCCTGAAGGATATCTGGATGGCTCATCAGGCTCCAAAAATGATACTTGACCATCATCTGGATCCAGCCCGCGACCAGTTTGACATCTGTATATCTCACCCCGAACAGGCTGCTGCCTGTGAATTGGTCTATCGCTTCATTCTGCAGATGGGAGATGATCAGCTGCTCAATAAGGAGATAGCTACCAGTCTCTTCTGTGGTCTGATGACTGATACCGGATGGTTTGTCTTCAACTCTAACCGCCCGGATTTCCATCTTATCATGGCACGACTGATGATGGAGGGAGTGGACCGTGAGAACCTGATCAAAGACTCGCATATCGTACCAGAACGCAAACTGCGTCTGCAAGGTTACATGCTGATGCAGAAGATGCACATCGAGGAAGCTCATAAGGCTGCCTACATGTCACTCTCACAGTCAGAAATCAGACGCTTTAATCACCAGAAGGGCGACTCTGAAGGTTACGTCAACCTGCCACTTGACATTGAGGGGGTACAGGTAAGCGCCTTCTTCCGTGAGGAGAAAAACCTCATCAAGGTAAGCCTCCGCTCAAAGGGAGATTATCCTGTAAATCTGATAGCAGAGAAATTCTTCAACGGCGGTGGTCATCGCAATGCTGCAGGTGGCGAATTCTATGGCAGTTTGGCACAGGCAGAGGCTTTATTTGTTAAAGTTTTACCATTGTTCGACAAATTCTTGTCCTAAATTTGGACATCTCACAAAATTTTCCTAATTTTGCACCGCCTATTGTGGGTCTGTAAGTACTCATTCAGACCAAATTGCAGGCATCAAGCAACAATGAAGAAACTTTTTTACACCGTATTTGCTACCCTCCTGCTGACCATTGCGTCAGTATCATGCACTAAAGACACCCAGACCTATGCCGATCTGGTGGACATCGAGGAGGATGCCATCAGCTACTATCTCAGTCAGCAGAACGTCAAGACCATCCGTGTGAGCGACGAGGAAATCAGTAACTGGACCAAAGCTGTACTCCGAGACAGTGTCAGTCCGGCTGAATTCATCCGCCTCGGCCAGTGGTATGAAATAACGGAGGGCAACTTCAAGCGCCTCTGTTTCCGCATCAATGACTGGGGTGAGGACTACCAGAAGGCAGCAGCTGAACGCACCACACCATTTTATGAAGATAAGTTCATCTCTGGCAGTTATGCCTTGGTGCGTTATGACAGCCTGTACCGCATGACCGACTCGCTTGACATGGAGAAGGATGTACCGCTGAACAACTACACTCCTTATGACTACGAGATGATTTATAACTGGAACGAATATTACTACGCTAATACCTATTATTCGTACAGCTTTGGCAGCGGCTCGTCATACGAATGTACCAGTGGCGGTCTTGGATTCCCTCTCCGTTTCCTCTGGAATGGAGGCGAAGTATCACTCATCGTGCCATTCTCGCTCGTACCAAACGAGTACGCCAACTATTACTACACACTCTATTACGGCAAGGTTCGCTACACCAAGCCTACCTATATTCCTGAATAAGGAAAGGCTGTAAGTCACAGACGTCGCATACCAATAGTACGCGATGAATAATTCCGAATTCCTATTATGTCACTTATCAAATCCATCTCTGGTATCAGAGGCACCATCGGCGGAAAGGTCGGTGAGGGTCTCAATCCTCTGGATATCGTAAAATTCACCGCAGCCTATGCTACGGTGATTCGTCGTCATAACCCTCAAGCTAAACGCATCGTGGTAGGCAGAGATGCCCGTCTGTCAGGCGAGATGCTCTTCCAGTGCGTATCTGGCACCCTGATCGGCATGGGCTTCGACGTGATTAACATCGGACTTGCCACTACTCCAACTACCGAGATTGCCGTGACTGCCGAGAAAGCTGACGGCGGCATCATCCTTACCGCCAGCCATAATCCGATACAGTGGAACGCGCTGAAGCTGCTCAACAATGAAGGCGAGTTCTTCGACAAAGCTACCGGCGAGGAGGTACTACAGATTGCCGAAGCCGAAGACTTTGACTTCCCTGCCATCGCACCAAAGAGTTACACCGGAGAGGAGTCACAGACAGAAAGTGACCCACATTATGAGGGTAACCCTATCGGACAGATTACGGAGAAGGACTACACAGACTATCACATCCAGCAGGTGCTTAATCTCAAACTGGTAGATGCTGAAGCTGTCAAGAAAGCAGGATTCCGTGTAGTTTGTGACTGCATCAACTCCATCGGCGGTGTAATCATCCCCAAGCTGCTGCGTACTATGGGCGTGGAGGTTGTGGAACTCAACTGCCAGCCTACCGGCAACTTTGCTCACATGCCAGAACCTATCGTGGCTAACCTGCAAGGCATCAGCAACTATATGAAGGAGGCTTACAACACCTCACTCCTCACTCCTCACTCTTCACCCAAGATTGACCTCGGCGTTATCGTCGATCCAGACGTTGACCGTCTTGCTTTTGTACAGGAGACAGGTGAGCTTTTCGGCGAGGAATATACCCTCGTTTCTGTAGCAGATTATGTATTGCAGCATACTCCAGGCAACACCTGCTCGAACCTTTCTTCATCACGTGCGTTGCGCGATGTGACTCGCGCTCATGGCGGCAGCTACAGCGCTGCAGCTGTAGGCGAAGTAAACGTAGTGACCAAGATGAAGGATACCCATGCCATCATCGGCGGCGAGGGTAATGGTGGCGTGATTTACCCAGAGGCTCATTATGGCCGTGATGCTCTGGTAGGTGTAGCACTTTTCCTGACCAATCTGGCTAAACTGCGCGAACAGAATCCGGAGCTCACCGTTTCTCAGTTGCGTGCCAGCTATCCTCCTTACGAGATTGCAAAGCAGAGAGTGGACCTCTCTCCTGAAATCGACGTGGATGGAGTATTACTCCGCATGAAAGAGAAGTATCAGGGACAGCCTGGCATTGAGGTAACAGACATCGATGGCGTGAAGCTCGACTTCCCTGACCGCTGGGTACACATGCGCAAGTCAAATACAGAACCTATCATCCGCATCTATGCCGAAGCAGCCACCATGGAGGAGGCACAGAAGACGGCTGATGCAATCAAGGCAGAGATTGGATAATCAGAAAAATGAATTGGCACAAATCTTATATACTTTCTGCTCTCGCCATGGCTGCTACCATGCTGACCAGCTGCGATAATAGGCCCGAACAGGCTAATCTGGTACTACTCTATACCACGGATGTACATGGCGCCTGTCTGCCCTTCGACTTCAAGCAAAACCGCCCTGCCAGCACAAGCCTTGCCAACGTTTATACATACGTGAAGGAACAGCGAGCCCTGACGGAGGATGCAGTAATGCTCTTTGACACTGGCGATTTTTTGCAAGGACAGCCCTCTATCTACTATTATAATTTTGTAGATACACTCTCTGAACATATCGTCCCGCGCGTATATAATTATATGGAGTATGATGCCTTGGGAATGGGCAATCATGACATTGAGCCAGGTGAAGATGTCTATTACAAGCGCCTGCCTTCACAGTTCAAGATGCCCGTGCTCTGTGCCAATGCAATTGATCAGCGAACAGGTCAGTCCATGTTCCAACCCTACACGGTAATCAAGCGTCAGGGTGTAAAAGTGGCTATTTTGGGAATGATCACGCCGCATATCCACGCCTGGCTGCCTAAAAACCTTTGGCCGAACCTTGAGTTTGAGGATATGGTAGAGTGTGCCAGGAAGTGGGTACCTATCATCCAGCAGCGAGAGAAGCCAGATCTGCTCATCGGATTGTTCCACGCCGGTGGTGACTATACGACTGACGGTAACGATCTGGACACTCCTTTCAATGAGAATGGCGCTGTACCTGCTGCCATTAAGGTTCCGGGCTTCGACATTGTATTGTGCGGACACGACCACCAGCCGCGTGAATTCAAGGTTGAGAATGTGGCAGGTGATTCGGTCATCATACTGGATGCCCAGACACAGGCAGCCAAAGTGGGACGCGCTGATATCTCACTGCATCTGGAGAACGGCAAGTACAAGAAGGAAATTACCACCTCGCTCATTGACATGCGCTGTTATGCACCAGACTCACTCTTCTGTGCTACATTCCAGTCGGCTATAGATTCGGTAAATGCCTTTGTAGATGCCCCATTGGGCGAACTGTCCGCTCCGCTGTTCGGTGAGCCTTCACTTTACGGACCTTCAGAGTTCCAGGACCTGATTCATGACGTCCAGCTCTGGGCTACAGGTGCTGATATCTCATTCGCTGCCGTACTGGCTCCACGTGACATAGTGCCTGCCGGACCAATCACGATGCGTCAGCTGTTCACGCTATATAAATATGAGAACCAGCTGTTCAAACTCACCATGACGGGACAGAATGTGAAGGACTATCTGGAGTTCGGCTTCGGCAATCAGTACAACACGATGACCTCCATTGATGATCATCTGCTGGCGTTTAAGAAAGATGAGAATGGTAATATCCTGGACGAGGGACGTGGTCCCGTCTATAAGACATTCACATTCAATTACACTTGCGCAGCCGGCATCCGCTACGTGGTAGATGTGACCAAGCCGATTGGCGAACGTGTCACAATCATCTCTATGAGTGACGGCAGTGAATTTGACCTTAACAAGGAATATACCATCGCCATCAACAGTTATCAGGCAAGCGGCGGCGGCAACTTCATCCCTGTAGGTCTCGGTTGGGACGATGCTACGCTCAAGGCACATACCATAGATGCCACCTCTAAAGATGTACGCAAATATGTGGCAGAATACATCCAGGAGAAGCGGATCATCACTCCTCATTTGCGTGGTGATTGGGAAGTCATTCCACTTAACTGGTGGTTCCGTGGCATGGAGAAAGACAAGAAGTTCACCAACCCCAATCAGCGATAATCCGATTACATACAATAAATCAGAAAGGACCAGAACAAAATGAAGCTCTCGTCACTATCTGTTGGTTATAAAGGCTCTGCTCCTATTGTCAAGGCAATAGAGGCAGAGCTTTCTTGTGGTGAGTTCATCTGTTTGCTGGGACGCAATGGTTCGGGCAAGAGTACCCTGCTGCGCACACTCGCCGGCCTCCACCCCCCCATCAGCGGCTCTCTCCTCACTTCTCATTCCTCACTCCAAACTCACCCCTCTTCACGCCTCATTTCCATAGTTACCCCTCATTTCCCCGACCTCCAGCATACCACAGTGCACGAACTCGTAGTTTACGGACGTCTGCCCCATACCGGACTGTTAGGCCGACTCCACACTGCTGACCATCAAGCAGCCGAGAGGGCCATCCAGATGGTAGGCATCGAGGCTATGTCACAAAGATTAGTACATACACTGAGCGATGGCGAAAAGCAGAAGGCCCTCATTGCCCGTGCCCTGGCGCAAGATACGCCAATACTTCTGCTCGACGAACCCAGCGCCTTTCTTGACTATCCCAGCCGTCGTCAACTCATGGAGCTATTAGTCCAACTGGCACACGTACAACATAAAGCCATCCTACTCAGCACACACGATGTAGAACTGGCACAAAAGTACGCCGACATGCTCTGGATTATCCAAAATCACAAACTCTCCGAAAGAGAGACTAATGATTTTTCTCCTGAAGAATTTTGGCATCCATTTAAAGAACGTTAAATCCGCGCCAAGGTTCTTTGGCGCGGATTTAAGGACAGAGAAATGGACGCCAGAAGTCTTGGCATCTATTTCTTAATTGTAAAATGGGAGCCAATGATCTTGGCACGGATTTCATGATTATGAAATGGCAGGTAGCCCACTATCTGGATGATTTCATGACTTGACAGCCTATACAGCGGCCACCATGTCAGGAGTCTCGCTGCTTACAGCAACCTCCTTATTGATCTTAGCGACGAGTCCCTGGAGCACCTTGCCCGGACCGCACTCAATAAACTCAGTAGCACCGTCAGCCACCATTGCCTCAACAGACTTTGTCCAGCGTACTGGGCTGGTAAGCTGTGCTACCAGATTAGCCTTGATCTCTGCTGCATCGGTGTGAGCCTTTGCGTCAACATTCTGGTAGATTGGGCACTTTGGAGTTGAGAATTCAGTAGCCTCAATAGCCTCTGCGAGCTCTGCACGTGCTGGTTCCATGAGTGGAGAGTGGAAAGCGCCGCCTACCTTGAGTGGAGCCACACGCTTTACGCCAAGTGCGGTGAATTTAGCTCCTGCTGCCTCAACAGCAGCCACCTCACCAGAGATAATCACCTGACCAGGACAGTTGAAATTAGCAGGAACAACCTTACCCTCAACAGAGGCGCAAACCTCCTCCATCTGCTCGTCAGTAACTACGATGTTACGCTGCAGCACAGCAGCCATAGTGCCAGGATTAGCATCACATGCCTTCTGCATAGCAAGGGCACGCTGTGAAACGAGCTTAAGAGCTGCCTCAAAAGTGAGAGCGCCACAAGCAACCAGTGCAGAGAACTCGCCAAGAGAGTGGCCGGCTACCATATCAGCCTGAACGCCATTGACTATGGCTGGAATGACAGAGCAAAGGAAGACTGCAGGCTGGGTAACCTTGGTCTGACGCAGATCCTCATCAGTACCGGCAAACATCAGATCAGTGATGCGGAAGCCGAGGATCTCATTGGCCTGCTCGAAAAGCTGCTTGGCCTGCTCGTTAGACTCGTACAGGTTCTTGCCCATACCTACAAACTGTGAACCCTGTCCGGGGAATACGTAAGCTTTCATATATTATAATGTATAATCTATTATTGATAATGAAAAATTGAATGCTGTCCCGGCAAAGATACGGACTTTTCACGAGATGGCAAAAACAGGGGAAAAGTTTCAGAAGTTTTTGGTACAAAAGCACAGACAATGTGCATAAATACGCATGTGGATATGGCAAAAAAACAGCATAATCGGGCTGAAGATGATTTTTTTAGCAGGCAAGTTTGTATATTTGAATAAAAAACGCTATCTTTGCGGCAAAATTTTAGGTGTCTACACCACGAACATTACAAAAAATACTATATCATGGCAACTAACAAGTCAGGTTTGAATCCTGAAAACTACGCTTCAGTCGTAGATGGCAAGAAGACCGCCCTCTATGTTCTCACCAACAAGAAGGGCTTTGAAATGTGTGTTTGTAACTACGGTGGCATCATCGTGTCTCTCATGATGCCAGATCGTGACGGAAAGCTCGACAACGTTGTTCTCGGTTTGAGCAACATCGAGGATATGAAGAAGCGTGTTGACCCATATCTGGGCGCTGCTATCGGCCGTTATGGCAACCGTATTGCCAATGGTAAGTTTACAATCAATGGTGTAGAATATACCCTGCCTCAGAACGATAACACCAACTGCCTGCATGGTGGTCTGAGCGGTTTCGAGTCGAAGGTATGGGACGCTGAGCAGACCGACGAGCAGACCCCCGTTCTCCGCTATACTTCAGTAGATGGCGAAGAGGGCTTCCCTGGCAACCTCAGCATCGTAATGACCTACAAGCTCACCGATGAGAACGAAGTTTGCATTGATTACAAGGCTACTACTGACAAGCCAACCCTCTGCAACCTCACCAATCATTCGTTCTTCAACCTGAATGGTATCAGCGGTAAGGCAGAGGCTCCAGTGATCACCAACAACGTGCTCACTTTGAACTGCGATAAGTTCATCCCTGTTGATGCTATCGCAATTCCTGTAGGTGTCAAGACTCCTGTTGAGGGTACTCCTTTCGACTTCCGCCAGCCAGCTCTCGTAGCTGACCGTATCGATGACAACGACACCCAGATCAAGTATGGCGCAGGTATTGACCACAGCTTCTGCATCAACCAGAAGAATGCTGGTGAGATGACCCTCGCTGCAGTATGTGAGTGCCCTGCTACCGGCCGTGTATTGAGCACCTATACCACCGAGCCAGGTCTGCAGGTTTATTCAGGCAACTTCCTCAACGGCACCGTAGGCGTAGGTGGCACCGTATTCCCACGCCGCTCTGGTATCTGCTTCGAGGCACAGCACCATCCTGACTGCATCAACCAGCCAAAGTTCGAGCAGTGCGTGCTCAACCCAGGCGAGACCTACAGCCAGACCACCGTTTATGCTTTCAGCGTAAAGTAAACGCACACAACGTCGAAACAACGAAACAAACAAGAATAACAAACTAACTTTATTAACAATGGCAAAGTCAGAAAAGAAGCGCAAGAAGGTTTTCGGCTTCCACACCCCATTCAACAAGTTGAGCAAGGTTCAGGAGGCTAACGCTGCCAGCATGGCTGCTTATCTTGCAAAGAAGGACTAATACTCCGATGAGGGGCGCACTTATTGCGCCCCTTTCTTTTTTCTATTTGATATACATTGTTCTATTTCTAATTCAATCTTTTATCATGGACGTTCAAGTAATTCGCGAGAAATTCGCAAAGCACCTCACTGGTGAACCAACCGCAGTCTATGCCTCTCCTGGCCGTATCAATCTCATCGGCGAACATACCGACTACAATGGTGGTTTCGTCTTCCCTGGCGCAGTAGAACAGGGCATGATGGCAGCCATCCGACCTAACGGCACCCGCACCATCAAAGCATATTCTATTGACCTCAAGGACTATGACGAGTTCTCGCTCGACGATCCTAAGGGACCTCATGCCAGCCACTTCCGCTACGTTTATGGTGTAGCTAAGGAGATGGAGAAGCGTGGCGTAGAGGTTAAGGGTTTCGACTGTGCATTTGCAGGCGATGTACCTCTCGGCGCAGGCATGTCTTCTTCTGCTGCTCTTGAGAGCTGCTTCGCATTTGCTATCAACGACCTCTTCGGCGACAACAAGGTAAGCAAGATGGAACTGGCTAAGGCTGGTCAGGCTACCGAACATAATTACATTGGTGTAAACTGCGGCATCATGGATCAGTTTGCTTCTGTTCATGGCAAGAAAGGCTGTCTGATGCGCCTCGACTGCCAGAGCGGTGAGTTCCAGTACTTCCCATGGGAGCCAAAGGGTTACCGCCTCGTCCTCATCAACTCTTGTGTAAAGCATGAGCTCGTAGGTTCGCCATACAATGATCGCCGTAAGAGCTGTGAGAATGTTGTAGCTGCTATCAATGCCAAGTTCGGCATCAACGCAGAGACCCTCCGTGACTGCACTTGGGAGCAGATTGAAGCTGTCAAGCCAGTGTGCAATCCTGTAGATATCCAGCGCGCCAACTTCGTCATGGGCGAGAAGGACCGTGTCCTCGCTGTCTGCGATGCACTTGAGAAAGGTGATTACGAGACCGTTGGCCAGAAGATGTACGAGACACATCAGGGCCTCAGCAAGGATTACGAGGTAAGCTGTGAGGAGCTCGACTTCCTCAACGACGTTGCCTTCGACTGCGGCGTTACCGGTTCACGCATCATGGGTGGCGGCTTCGGCGGCTGCACCATTAACCTCGTCAAGAATGAGCTCTATGACCTCTTCACTACCAATGTAGTTGAGAAGTTCGAGGCTAAGTATGGCAAGAAGCCTATCGTCATCCCAGTTGTGATTGGCGATGGTGCGCGCAAGATCTGCTGATCTTGCAAAAAATAAATGATAAATATTAAATATTAGCCTTTGCGATATTTTATATTCCTTCAATATGACGGTACAGCTTACCACGGCTGGCAGACACAACCAGATTGTGTAAGCGTGCAAGAAACCATCGAACAGAAGCTCTCGCTGCTATTGCGGCGGGAGCTCTTCATCGTTGGCGCTGGGCGTACCGATGCCGGCGTACATTCACGTCACATGGCTGCACATTTTGAGTACGACGAGATGGATCAGGAGAAGCTTAACACGCTCACGTTCAAACTCAACGGGCTCCTACCACCCGACATCTCCATAGACAAAATCGTGCCAGTCAGAGCCGATGCACATGCTCGCTTTACCGCAGTAAGCCGCACCTATAAATATTATATCACCACCCAGAAGACACCTTTCGACCGCTTCTATGCTACCCGCATCTATTTTGATCTGGACATAGAGAAGATGAACGAAGCCTGCCAGAAACTCTTCCTTTACAGAGACTTCACTTCGTTTGCCAAACTGCATACTGATGTGAAGACCAACATCTGCAAGATCATGGAGGCGCATTGGGAGAAAGATGGACCGCACTACGTCTTCACTATCAAGGCCGACCGCTTCTTGCGCAACATGGTTCGTGCCATCGTAGGCACCATGATACAAGTTGGCAAAGGAAAGATCACAGTCGAAGAGTTCTGCAAGATCATCGAGCGTCAGAACCGCTGCCAGGCCGGGGATTCTGTTCCTGCGCAAGCCCTTTTCCTCGAAGATGTAGGTTATCCTGACGATATTTTCATGTAATGGAGACCGTAAATTCAGGATTCGTCGAAGCCTCTGGCCAACCTCTTTCTATCGCAGAGATCAGCTCTCAATTCATCATTCGTGAAGAACTTGACAGCCATGGTTTCTGCCAGCTTGTCATTGCTACCAAAGATGGGAAATGGTATGTTTTGAAAGGACTAAAACCGAATTACCGGAATGTAGCACTCTATCAGCAGCTTATCAGCAAAGAATATGACATCCTGAAATCACTTCAACATCCTTATATAGCCAAATGCTATGGAGAGGCTGACGTGGAAGGTTTAGGACACTGCATCGTCATGGAATATATTGAGGGGCAGTCTCTCAGAGAGTTCATTCAGGAAGGAAAGCTTGACTCGCTACAGATTCTTCGTATTGCCAGACAACTGGCTGATGCCATTCAATATATTCACACACTTCAGATTGTTCATCGAGACCTAAAACCCGAGAATATTCTGATCACCAGCAATGGTCAACATGTCAAACTCATCGATTTCGGATTCTCTGACACCGACTCTTATCATATATTAAAACAGCCTGCCGGCACACGCCACTACATGGCACCTGAAATGCTGAGCAAAGATGCCGTGAGCGATATGCGAGCTGACATCTTTAGCTTCGGCAAAATTCTGGCAGAGATGCTCGCTATGCATAAGACGAGCAAAAACCGATGGGGACTGCGAAGCCGCCTAAAGAAGATTGCAGACAATTGCATGTTGCCCATCGACCAACGCATGGCTCATGCAGACGAATTGACACAAGCGCTGAACGATTCTTCCCGGCACTCTGGCAAATGGGGGCCTGCACTAGCCATCGCTGGACTTCTCCTTGTCATCATACAACTTTGCCATCTCCTTTCTACAAATAATGACCAGTCATTGCTGGTTCCTGGAACTTCTTTTACCCAAGCCGACGCAGACAGCATCACCATAAACTGGACCGATGAACAGCGGAACGAATTCATTCTTGCGCTTCAGTCATTCGAGAAAGAACGCACTTCCGGATTTTTGTCGCAGCAAATCAGCGAAGATATGGAAGCACGAGAACGATTTGTTCTTTCGTTTACCCCTGATAGCATACTACGCCTATCTTACAATGATTATTCGCTCGACAATGATCAGAGCTTTTGCCGCAGATTACGAGACGAGATGCCTACGCTGGGAAATATCCAGCAAATGAATGCCGAGGTTGTTTTCGGCAGTTTTGACAAAAAGAAATGTCGTGACATTGCCATGTTTCTGTCTGACGCACATGCTGACAAATGGAAATACAACAATTCTTCATTAAGCATCCCTTTACGCGACAGACTATTGGCTGTGTATTTCCCCTACCAGCAACTCCCTATGGTTGATGGTAAACAGATTGACTTCATAGTACAGTCGCTGCTTCCAACTTTCTCTGATCGGTTGAGCCTTTGTCCAGAAAGTAGCGATGACTCAAAATCGCTACTCATAGCCTTACGGAAGAAGTATGCATCCTTCAGCCAATGGAGCCTGACAGAATATGCCTGGTTCCTTACTCACTATTATCCTTTGTCAGAAACAATCATCCAATGATTTCATCACACAGACACACATTATATATATTATTATGCTGCATCAGTACGCTCCAGATTGCTTGTACACAATCTGGACATTCTGTCGGAACTCAGCAGATGGTTCAAAAACAGAAGATTGTAGATACAATAGATTTCTCTGCACTATCAGCAGGCCATGATTATGTAGATTTAGGAATCTGTCAAGGCCTTTGTTGGGCAACGATGAACGTAGGAGCTGATCGTCCGGAAGAGAGAGGCGCACATTTCAGTTGGGGAGAAGCAATGATCAATAAGGAACCACATTACGATCCCAAGTTTTATCCTTTTGGCAATCCGGCACATAAATATGTTGCTCGTAACAATAACGGCTTCTACGAAGAGGAGTGGGCAGCAGTAGCTGTTGATGGTCGCACGGTACTCGAAGCATGCGATGATGCTGCACATGTCAACTGGGGAGGCGGCTGGCGTATGCCTTTTGCTGATGAACTTGACTCACTGATCATCCTCTGCCGATGGGAACCCGACACGCTCAATGGCGCAGCAGGCTATCGTGTCTGGAGCAATCGAAAAGGATACGAAGACCGATCCATCTTCCTTCCCTACACCGGAGCATGGAGCCAGCTCAGCCTGGTCAAACAAAACACGGGCGTATATCTATGGTCTAAGACTCTGGGAATTAACCCCAATGCCAGTATCGGCATTCTGGCCAGCGCGGAATACCTGACACGCACTTTCTACTATCGCTATCAAGGTCAGGCCATCCGTCCTGTCTTTCTTCCTCACGAGCGGTGTGTAGAGCAAGTGCTATTAGATAGTACAAACTTGAAACTCACACTCGGAGGCAAAGCTAAAAGATTACAAGCCTCTACCCTACCTGCTGATGCAACCCGGTCACAACTATACTGGCATAGTTCAGATTATAGTGTTGCCAGCGTTGATAGTTTCGGTTTAGTAACACCCATCGGACCTGGCTGGTGTTTCATCACTGCCACATCGACAGATGGCACCAGTCTTTCGGCTTCTTGTCGGGTCAGAGTCTTCGAAATTACCCCCCCCAATCACCCATGCATCGATCTTGGAATCTGCAATCATCTGCGTTGGGCCACAGAAAACATCGGAAAAAACGCAGAAACGCCACGTGGTCAGCTGCTTACCTGGCCAGAGGCCAACAGCCTATTATGGGGACAGCACTGGAGACTTCCTACCGAAGCAGAACTTGATTCTTTGCGGACGAAATGTAGCTGGCAGAGAACAATCGAAAATGGAATGACAGGATACAAGGTGACCGGCAAAGTACGCGGTTTTGAAGATCATAGCATCTTCTTACCAGACACAAATACCGCCATGCCATTCTATGGTATTTACTGGTCTTCGTCACAATCTTCGGTCCATGCAAAAGCTCATAGTGCCATAGCTTTTACAGACGAAGATGTCATATGGACCTATCGTCCTGACTCTTGCCAACTCATGATACGCATGGTATATTCGATGGAATACTGACTTACTGGAGATTTTGATTTCTGAAAAAATATCCTTATCTTTGCATCAGACAATAAAACGCGCTCATGAAAGGACAAAACCAAAATACAGAGATTGAACTCTATCGACAATCGCTCTTTGAAGCCATCGAGAAATCCTTTGGCCGAAAAGTATTGACCAGCCGTGACTTTACCCAACTCTGTACAGATATCAAATACAGGACCAAAGAGACCATAGGCGTAACAACGATGAAGCGCATCTATGGCTATATTAATGATCCAACAGAGACGCGCCTTCGTACGCTCGACATTCTGGCGACCTACATTGGTTATCAGAATTGGGATAATTTCAAGAAGCGCTCAAAATCAGGAGATATTCATGATAGTGGTTTCATTACAGCGCATCATTTACTGAGCGAAACACTAACCATCGGCGCACTGATCCGGTTGACCTGGCTCCCTGATCGTATCTGTCTCTGCAAGTATTGCGGGAAGAACACATTCTCAATTATGCAATCCGTGCATACACGTCTGGTGCCTGGCACAACGTTCCATTGCTCTGTTTTTATAGCTGGCCAGCCAGCAGTTCTCGACCATGTATGTATAGCCGGTTCTGAAGATTCTATTCTCTATTCCATAGGTAATAATAGCGGCATTCAGTATGATGTTCTGACGCCATAAGCCCTCTCTCATCCCTCTATATCTACCCCATCTATTTATTTCTTTATTATCCTCTTATAAAGTCCGTTTAAGTCCGTTCTGGCGGAAATAACGGATTTTTTTAATTTTATTTATTAGTCCTACAGTCTTTTGCAACCTTCTTTTTGTTTCGGATTGTCATATTTACGTACCAAAACATGACATCTGATCTTCAGGTTGTCATATTTACGTACTGAAACATGACATCCGGACTTCAGGTTGTCATATTTACGTACTGAAACATGACGTCCAGACTTCGGGTTATCATATTTACGTACTAAAACATGACATCCGGACTTCAGTCAGTCATATTTACGTACTGAAATATGACATTCCTATGTATCTTCTCTCATTTATACCTTTATAACCCCAACTAATTTCTAATCGCCGCCTCTTATAAAGTCCGTTTAAGTCCATTTAGCCGAGCCGAACGGATTTTATCTGCTTATAATCCAATTTACCAATCTCAAACATTGTGAGACTCAGATAATAAATATAACTTTGCAAAAAATTATTTACCCTAACAAGAACATGAACATGAAAAATTATGCAACACCAGAAGTAAGAGTAATTTTTGTCGATGAGAAAGACATTATTGCAACAAGTCCTGTTCCCCCAGAAGAAGATGACGACAACACCACGGGTACTACTCCATTTATGCCTTGGGGATAATCTTCAGAAGCTTGCTATTGGGATTTTATTTTGATATCAACACTAATTATAATTATCATGAAACGTTTCTCTAGAAATTCGTTCTTCTCCTACCTCGCATTAGGAGCAGCAACCTTACTAAGTGCCTGTTCTGAAGACGTGGCATTTACAGGAAGCCCTGAGACAAAAATCACAGGTGTAACTATTACGGCCCCGGATTTCGTACCAGACGGTGACATGTTGACCCGTACTGAGGTTAACATCTCACAACTCGGTGCCGAGTTCTTATGGCAAGTCGATGACCTTGTGGGCATCTATCCTGACAAAGGTACCCAGGTACGTTTCCCTATGGAGAACGGTGCTGGCAGCAATACCGCCAAGTTTGACGGTGGTGGTTGGGCTGTAAAAGGCGCTTATAGTTATATGGCTTACTATCCTTTCATCCCAGATATGAACATGGATAAGACTGCCATTCCTGCCGACTATTCTGGCCAGCGTCAGCATGGCTCGAATAATCATGACCATATCGGTCGCTATGATTATATGACAGCCACACGTAAGACTCCTACTGAAGATGGCACCGTTGGTTTCAGCTTCCTGCACATGGGTGCGCTGGTACGACTGACGTTACCTGTGACAATTCCTGGTTCATATAAAGAACTGGTAATTCAGACAACCGGAGACATCCCTGTTTGTGGTACCTTCGATATTACTAAGGAAGAAATATCACTTGAAGCTACAAATACCACCCACGAGTTTATCATTGCTCTTGACGACATTAATACCGTAAATGTGGGCGAAGACATCATTATTTTCTTCATGTTCCCACCAGCAAACCTTCAGAATTGTGAGACTTACATAATCTTACGAAGCGACAATATTGAGTTAAAGTATCCTCTTCAGCCAAAGAATTATGAGGCTGGCAAAATTTATGCTCCAGAAGTTGGAAGTGTAGAAAAGAAGGAATCAACAAAGTTGTTACCTGGAACAGAATTCAATGCGAAACTGAAAACACTTGCAAACAATAAGCTGTATTATCTGGACAATCCAGATTATAAAATTAAGAAAATCATTTTCAAGCCTAATAGTAGCTTTACCCCTTCTGAAGAAAAGAAATACGTTAGCATTCAAGAGCCTTATCAGGATCCAATCTACGCAGAGTGGGACGAAGTAACCGGCACAATGACTATCCACTCTGATAAAGAGGCAATTAACAGTAATGAGTATGCCGCTGGCATGTTTAATGACATGGAGGAATTGACATCTATTGATTTCTCCGGAATTAATACTACATTTACACAAGATTTCAATGGCATGTTTAAAAACTGCTATAAGCTTAGAGAAATAGATTTGTCAAGTTTCAATTTCTCAAGGGCAACACAACTTGATCAGACGTTCGAAGGCTGCCGCTCAATAACAAGGTTAAGCTTCTCCGAGCAAAATCACCTTGAGAATATCACATCTTTGGTCTCAACCTGGAGTGGTTGTATCAACCTCGAAGCTATTGATCTCTCATTGTTCTCTGCAGATGGAATCACTACGAGCTTTGCATTAACTCATTGCAACTCTCTGAAGAGCATCACTGCCAACAATTTCCATTTCTCTGGAGAATGTAATGATTTTGTCAGCTACTGTACATCACTTGAAGAAATTGACTTGAGCCAATTTGACTTTAGTCAAGCAACTCATTTGATAGCCTTCTTTACTCAATGTGAGAACCTTAAAAATATTAATTTCGGCACGTCATTTGATACCCAGAATGTGGTTACCATGGGAGGAATGTTCGATGGTTGCTCCGCTCTTAAATCCATAGACCTCAGTCATTTCGATACTAGAAATGTTGAGGATATGGCTATTATGTTCCGTAATTGTGGCCTTAATAGCATTGATCTTTCTCCACTGAACACAGAGAAAGCAAGGTATATGCATGGTATGTTTGCAGGAAACACCAGCCTCAAAGAAATAGACCTCTCTTCTTTTACCAATCCAGAAGTTGTGTCACTTGGTGGATTGTTCCAAGGTTGTACAGCGCTGGAATCAATAACATTTGGAGAGAACTTCGGCACACAAATGTGCACTTCTTTTGGCAGCATGTTCGAAGATTGTTGGGCTTTACAAACTCTTGACCTGTCAATATTTGATACCAACATGGCCAAAGAACTTGGATTTATGTTCAAAGGTTGTCGATCATTGGTTAATCTTGATCTCAGCAATTTCAATACCAAACATGTTGAGTCAATTGAAAGGATGTTTGAAGGTTGTCAACAACTCAAAAAGCTTGATATCAGCAATTTCGAAGCCGGAGAGTACCTTTCGCTTAGCTCAGAGTTCAGTACTGGGGCTCCAGGTTTTGGTTGCGAAGAGATTAATTATGGCGCAAAATGGGATTTTGATGAATTGCTTGTTCCATACGACGAATCTCAGACTGCAGAAGATGTAAGCTATAAAAAGATTACATGTCTTCCTTCATTCATGCAGAGGTTGATTAATCATGCACCTATTCTTCAAACTTGCAAAGATAATGGCACCCTGACCTTTATCAACGCTGAAACGGGAGAAACAATGTAATTATTTTTCTCCAAATACGAATACTACTTACGACCGACATCGATCACTACTTATGATTGATGTCGGTCGTTATTTTGAACCGACATCTGGACGATTTCTGGCCCACATTTTCACAAATCGTCAAATGTAACACGATTTTGCTCCGAAAATTTGGTTATTCCGAATTATTGGCCTATCTTTGCGGCAAGCCGCACCAAAACGCAAGCCCTATGGAAAAAAAATATCGCGAGAGCTGGGAGTATCCGTGCGATAACTCAGACTTCGAAAAGATTCGAAACAAAAAACAGGTGTATGTAGATAAGACAGACCTTATCTACCAGATGACGCGTAACACTTGTGTCTTCCTGAGCCGTCCCCGACGGTTCGGCAAGTCGTTGCTATGCTCCACACTACAGGCTTATTTCCTCGGCCGACGCGAGTTGTTTGAGGGTCTGAAGATCATGGAGCGGGAACAGGAATGGACGAGGTATGCGGTGTTCCGCTTCGATATCAGTGCGCTGAAAGAGAAGACCGTTGAGCAGATGCGGATAGAATTGTTTGACCAATTGACATGGGCGGCCAAAGACAATGGCATAGAATTGCCATCAAGACCTACTCCTGGTGCTGCCTTTCAGCAATTGGTAAAAGTAGCGAAGAAAGAAACAGGCCACGATGCTGTCATCATCATCGACGAATATGATTCCCCATTGTTGCACATCGACCAGCAAGATCCGTTATTTGCCGAGGTGCAATCGCTGCTCCGTGAGTTCTTTATCACTTGCAAAATATGTGTCGAGGATTTGCGCTTTGTCTTCATCACCGGCATCACTAAGTTCAGCCACGTCAGCATCTTCTCAGAACTGAACAACCTGATCAACATCTCGATGAATCCAGCCTTTGCTTCGCTCTGTGGCATCACAGAGGAGGAGCTGCACACGCAGCTCGACGATGATGTGGAGCATCTGGCGTTGAGCAACGGTATGAGCAAGGAGGCGATGTACGACACGCTTAGGTGGAAATACAATGGTTTCCATTTCACGTCAAGTCCTGTTGGCGTTTACAACCCGTTCAGCATGATGAAGACATTCTTTGATCAGCAGCTGGGCGACTTCTGGTTCGGCACGGCTACGCCTTCGTTCCTGTTCAAGAAGATGCAAGGTTTCCAGTTGGACTTGATGAAACTCAACCTGGGCGATCCCGTAGAGTCTTCGGCTTTCGACCTCGCCATTCAGGACATGACGACCCCGTTGCCATTGCTCTATCAGTCGGGTTATCTCACCATCAAGGAATCATTGGGCATGCAGGCTTACATCTTGGGTATTCCTAATGATGAGGTGCGTGTTGGTCTCTTCAAGAACTTCATGCGGTCGCTCACTCCGTTTGATACCACTCAGCGGCTATCGACCGTGCTGCAGATGCACCAAGCGTTCCGTCGCAACGATCCTGATGCCGTCCTCAAGGCACTGCAATCGTTCCTCGCTGGTGTGCCCTATCTCTACGAAGGACAAAAAGCCATACTCGAAGATGAACAAAAACTCGAAGCCCTGCATGAGCGCGACCTCTATATTTTATTCAACGGTATGGGCTTGGAGCTTCAGACGCAGGTGACGCAGGCCAAGGGACGTGTAGATATGGTCGTCTGGCTGCCCGATGCCATCTACATCATGGAATTCAAGATGCGCGGTACAGCCACCGCTGCGCTCAATCAGATAGATCGGAACCACTATGCCGCACCTTACATGACCGATCCGCGTCCGAAAATAAAGATCGGCATCCGGTTCACCACACAGAAGCACACCATCACGAGCTGGAAGATACGGAGAGAGGGATAACTTCATTGCTCCTGATAATAGGAAAAACTTGAGAAATATAGTTCCTTTTTTGCTCTCTTCATCAACAGAAATAAAAAATAGAGCGGATAAAAGTCCCAAGAAGGAGTAAATATTGACCAAACTTTTGTATATATTATAAAAAATGTGTATCTTCGCCGCGCGTAAGGTACGCATTTTTATTTTCGAATACGAACTAGAATGAAAAATATCCGCAACTTCTGTATCATTGCACACATCGACCATGGCAAATCTACCCTGGCAGACCGTCTGCTGGAGTGTACTAAAACTGTAGCCGAGCGCGATATGCAGGCGCAGATTCTCGACAATATGGATCTGGAGCGCGAACGTGGTATTACTATCAAGAGCCACGCCATCCAGATGGATTATAACTATACCCCACGTGAACTCAACGAGGAGGAACAGGTGATGCACGTCGGCAAGCAGCAACCTGCTGGCAAATATGTACTGAATCTGATCGATACTCCAGGTCACGTCGATTTCTCATACGAGGTTTCTCGCTCTATTGCAGCTTGCGAAGGCGCGTTGCTCATCGTCGATGGCACGCAGGGCATTCAGGCGCAAACCATTTCGAACCTCTACATGGCCATTGACCACAGCCTTGAGATCATCCCTATCATCAACAAGTGCGACCTCGATTCGGCTATGCCTGAGATGGTGGAAGATGAGATCATCGAACTCCTCGGCTGTGACCGTTCAGAGATACTCCGTGCCAGCGGTAAGACGGGTATGGGTGTACCAGAGATTCTTGAAGCCATCGTAGAACGTGTGCCAGCTCCAGAGGGTGACCCAGAAGCGCCACTGCAGGCGTAGATCTTTGACTCTGTCTTTAATTCTTATAAGGGTGTTATCGGCTATTTCAAGATTGTCAACGGTTCTCTCAAGAAGGGCGATAAAGTAAAGTTTGTCAACACCGGCTCGGAGTATGACGCTGACGAGGTAGGTATCCTCCGCATGGATATGGAGGCGCGTCCGGAGGTCGGCTGTGGCAACGTAGGCTACATCTGTTCGGGCATCAAGACCTCTACCGAAGTGAAGGTAGGCGACACCATTACACATCAGGCACGTCCTTGTGACAAGGCCATCGCAGGCTTCGAGGAAGTCAAGCCAATGGTCTTTGCTGGCGTCTATCCTATCGACCCTGAAGACTATGAGGACCTTCGTGCTTCTTTGGAAAAACTGCAGCTCAACGACGCTTCATTGAGCTTTATGCCAGAGTCATCACTGGCACTCGGCTTCGGCTTCCGTTGCGGCTTCCTCGGTTTGCTCCACATGGAGATCATCCAGGAGCGCCTCGGCCGTGAGTTCAACATGGACGTCATCACCACCGTACCTAACGTATCGTATAAGGTGTTCGACAAGCACAATGTTGAGACCGAGATTCACAACCCATCGGGTATGCCAGACATCATGACTATCGAGCATATCGAGGAGCCATATATCCGTGCCACCATCATCACGCAGACTGAATACATCGGTGGCATCATGAAGCTCTGTTTGGACAAACGTGGCATCCTGGTAGAACAGAAATATATTTCAGGTAATCGTGTTGAGATCTACTTTGATCTGCCTTTGGGTGAGATTGTGATCGACTTCTATGATAAGCTGAAGTCCATCTCGAAGGGTTATGCCTCATTTGATTATTATATCAATGAGTTCCGCCCGTCAAAGCTCATTAAGCTTGACATTCTGCTCAATGGCGAACAGGTGGATGCTCTTTCAACCCTTACCCACGTGGACAATGCAGAAAAGTTCGGCCGTCGCATGTGCGAGAAGCTGAAGGAGCTCATCCCACGCCAGCAGTTCGATGTGGCAGTACAAGCAGCCATCGGTGCAAAGATCATCGCCCGCGAAACCATCAAGCAGGTACGCAAGGATGTGACAGCAAAGTGCTATGGCGGTGACGTGAGCCGTAAGCGCAAGCTGCTCGAAGCTCAAAAAAGAGGTAAGAAGCGAATGAAGCAGATTGGTAAGGTGGAGGTTCCTCAAACCGCCTTCCTGGCAGTATTGAAGCTCGACTAATCCCCATTCCTTACTCCTCATTCCTTACTCCTCATTCCCCCAACCCTTTAACCCCCTCTGTAAACCGTGCTTCGTCATAGAGCTCAACGCAACCAGACACTGACACTCAGCGACACTGAGCGCCATGAGTTATTGCCCCAGTTGCTCTTCCTCAAGGAGCAGTCAACGCAGGAGGAGGTAAAGGACAAGATTATTTGTCAGGATTTGCTCAAGGTATTGCCTCTCATGCCAGAGGAATGTGCCGATCTACTGGTCATTGATCCACCCTACAACCACTCAATCTCTTTCGGGTGGAGCAAGTTCAAGCAGCAGCAGAGCATTCAATATGAGGAATACCTCCGCACCTGGCTACCGCTGTCACTACGGATGCTGAAGCCTAACGGTTCTGTTTATGTCTGCGCCGATTGGCGCTCTTCTGGCAGCGTGCAGCGCATCCTTGAAGAGAATGGAATCTCGATTCTGAACCGTATCACATGGCAGCGTGAGAAAGGACGAGGAGCACAGCGCAACTGGAAGAATGCAATGGAGGACATCTGGTTTGGAGTTCGTAATCCGAAGGACTATTATTTCGACCTCGAGGCAGTAAAGATCCGCCGCAAAGTCATTGCACCCTATAAGCAGAATGGCAAGCCCAAAGATTGGCAGCAAACTGAAAGCGGAGAGAAAGTCCGTTCTACCTGCCCACCCAATTACTGGAATGACTGTCCGCCAGTCAACGCCATGGATGATCTGGTAGTTCCTTTCTGGTCAATGCCCGAGAATACGGACCATCCGACCCAAAAACCCGAAAAGCTGATTGCCAAGCTTGTCCTCGCCTCCTGTCCCCCCGAAGGTTTGGTCATCGATCCTTTTGTAGGAAGCGGCACCACAGCAGTAGTAGCACATAAGCTGGGACGTCATTACTGCGGCATCGAGCTGAATCCCGAATACGCATGTTGGGCACTCAAACGCCTAGAGCGCTCCGAGGAGGACTCCCGCATCCAAGGCTACGAAGAGGGCATCTTCTGGGAACGTAACGCCCGCTGATCCCCACAGCAATGCCCAGCAGCCATCCCTGCTCACGCGCCCGCTGATCCCCACAGCAATGCCCAGCAGCCATCCGTCTGCTCATGCACCCGCTGTTTCCCATCCGCCCACGTTCCCGACGCTTCCCCCGTCGGTCCCCATCAGAAATAACAAAACAACAAAACATAAGAACAACATCAAACATCAAAACAATGGAAGAACATCTTATCCCCGCATGGATGCTTGCCCCATTCGTAGCAATGCTCCTCTGCATTGCTGTCCTGCCTCTGACCAAACTCGAGGAATGGTGGGAGCACAACCTGCACAAGCTCTACGTCTCGCTCATCCTGGGCGTCCCTGTAGGCATCTGGCTCTGCGTTAATGGCATGAGCCATGAGCTGGAGCACCAGATGATCTATGACTACGTGCCATTCATCCTGCTCCTGATGGCTCTCTTTGTCACCACCGGCGGTATCCGCATCAAGGGTGACCTGCGTGCCACCCCATTAATCAACACCATCATCCTTGCCATCGGCTGGTTGCTGGCATCATTCATGGGTACTACTGGCGCTGCCATGCTTCTGATCCGTCTGCTTATCCAGACCATTTCAGAGCGCAAGTACAAGGCACACACCATCCTTTTCTTCATCGCCATCGTAGCCAACTGTGGCGGTCTTCTTACCCCACTGGGTGATCCGCCGCTCTTCCTTCTCTTCCAGAAGGGTGCAGAGTTCGGTTGGTTCATGAACCTCCTCCCAGAATGGTTCGTAACCGGCGCACTGCTTCTCGGCGTTTATTACCTGATGGATTCGTTTTACTACAAGCGTGAGCCAATTGAGAATATTGAGGCTGACAATACCCAGACTACAGCCATCTCTTTCGGTGGTTTGATCAATATCTTCTGGTTGCTCTGCGTCATCGCCTCTACCATGTTCATCAATGGCAAGTACATCCCAGCAATGGCTGATCACGATGCTCCATTCTATCTCAAGCTCCTGCGCGAATGGGCATTCATCGTCATCATCATCTGCTCAATGGTTACTACCAAGAAGCAGACACGCGTGGAGAACAACTACTCTTGGACTCCTATCCTTGAGGTAGCTTGTGTCTTTGTAGGCATCTTTGCTACAATGACCCCAGCGCTGATGTTCCTCCAGCAGAACCCATTGCCAGTATCCGAGCCATGGCAGTTCGTATATTGCACAGGTATCCTCTCTGCCTTCCTTGACAATGCTCCTACCGCAATGGTATTCCATGCCACTGCCTCTACCCTTCCTGTTGAAGGCACCGTTGTAGCCGGCATTTCAGAGGTATTGCTCAAAGCTATTTCTATGGGTGCCGTATTCTTTGGTGCACTCACTTACATTGGCAATGGTCCTAACTTCATGGTTAAGTCTATCGCCGAGCAGTCAGGCATCAAGATGCCATCGTTCTTCGGTTACATGATCAAGTTCTCTTTGGTCATCTGCTTGCCAATCTACGTTATTGTCCAGCTGATTTTCTTCTAATCAAACTGTCCGAAAAGACATACGGAAGGAGCTATCAACTCCAAAATAACATAACAAGTATTTGTAACTAAATGGAATTCATTGTTTTACATTTTATATGGTAGAAAAGTGTTTGCAGAATATAAAAATGGTAAGAATTTAACATTCTAAAGGCAAGAATGACACTCGGAAGTTGCAGAACTATACCAATAATGAGATGATAAAATTGTGAATCAGTATTCGAGGGTTAAGTATCCCCAAAAATAATGTCAACCGGGACGAAATCAAGTTTTCGTTTCGGTTGACACTTTTTTATTGGGAAGTTTTTATAGCTGTTTCGCGTGACACTGAAGCAAGAGGAAACTCTCTTAGTTTCCTCTTGCCTTCACAATGAAATAAACAATGTAGTGTATCTTTAACTACATGTAGATTCTATATTTTTGTGCATTATTCTTTATCAGTAATTATGATATTCACGCCATCCTTCGCCTCTGGATATTGACTATATCTGGCGATCGTTTCTGCATCTTTATGATTAATGTGGTATTTGGTTGGAGGCAATCCTGCGGGATATTTCTGACGCATGGTCTGAAAATTCATCGGTTCGCCATCAATCACAAACAGTGAGGAATTCTTCATAAATGAATTGATCATTACTACACCATTCTTCGCCTTGGGGTATTTGTCGATATATTGTTCAACATAATAGCCATCTCGATAAAGTGACATTCCATTGATTCCGCACACCTCAGGAACCAAGTCCTTGATATCGGAGAGGTTGGCCACATTTCCATCATAGACGAAGAGCATGTCTTCTGTATAGGGCATATCACCGATGGTATGCTTAACTGGTGTGGAATTCAGCCTGAATGTGATTGGCACATACATTGAAGTATTGACATTCTGATCGTTGATCTTACCAGGGATCCAGTTTGGCATGCTCGAAACGACGCGGATTGCTTCTGTCTCCAACTCCTTGTCGAATGACTCGTTATGGACCGTTTTTACATGAGCAATGCTGCCATCTTTCATGACGCTAAATCCTACGATAACCGTACCTTGTATGCCTTTCTCAGCCGCTGATTTCGGGTATCGAAGATTTCTGCCGATATAGTTCTTGAGGTTACCACCATTAGGAAACTCTGGAGCTATATCAAGTTCCTCCAGCGTATAGTGGTCTTTTTCTCTGGGTGGCATGAAGCCTGCTCCTACAATCTTTACGTTTTGTTCAGCTGGTTTTGACTTCCATTTTGGATGCAAAATCACTACTCCATTCTTTGAGTTTGGATGTTGCAAACAGTATTCTGGTATATTTGGGTCTTCAGGTTCATATCGTTCTATGACATAATCTGGTTTTGGATTAGCCAGGAATTCCTCCAATTTTTCCTCACTGAGAATGTGCGAATCGAGATGTTCATCGTCATCATTCTTCTTCATATAATACATGATAAGTCTGTCATTGGGCCGTTGAAGAGAAGCCGCAAATTCTGCATCTTGTTGAGAAAGAAGGTCTTCACCAGAGGTAAGCAGTGATTCATCGAAAGCATTGACCACTGCAGAATGGACTTGGTTGTTCTTATCTTGTATTACTTCCTGATTAGGCTCTTGCGCCTTGGCAGTGAGTGCAAAAGCCAGCAGGGCGACTGGGAGCAAAGCCAGATAGCG
>JAZLJN010000071.1:0-29189 GCA_045617885.1 Bacteroidales bacterium
GTCTGGGAAATTGTTTCTTTGAAAAAAAGAATCTTTTCACTATACCTCGTACTATATTATATATAATGTGTAGTATGAACGAATACTTTTCGTCCGCAAGTCCCTCCCCCTTGGGGGAGTTGGAGGGGGCTTCGGGCTTCCTTTTTTACCTTCTCTGCTTTCTCAACTGCTCCTCACGCTGTTTCTTAAGCTGCTCTTGCTGCTGGCGCTGTACTTCCTGCAGACGAGCCACCCAGCCGCTAGCCTTCTGAGCCTTGGCAGGCTTCTTAAGATTCTCCTTCATCTGAGCCAGGATCTTATCCTCGTTCATTGACCAACGGATGCCGTAGGTAATGATGATACCCAACAAGGTAGAGAGGAAATAGTAATAAGAAAGACCTGACGAATAGTTATTCAGGAAGAAGAGGAACATCAGTGGCATACCGTACATCATCAGTTTCATGCCCGGCATAGACTGCTGTGCAGGATTCTGCTTCTGCATGATCCAGGTATAAACGAGGTTGGTCACAGTCATCAACACGCAGAAGAGCGAGAGATGATGTCCGAAGATCCAGTTCACCACAGGAATATTGGCATCCCAAGTAAGGAAAGCATCATAGGTAGAGAGGTCATCTGCCCACAGGAAAGGCTGATGGCGGAACTCAATGCTGGTTGGGAAGAAGTAGAAAAGTGCAAAGAGCACTGGCCACTGGATAAGCATAGGGATGCAACCACCGGCTGGGCTTACACCAATCTTTGAATAGAACGCCATCAGTGCCTGCTGCTTCTCCATAGCCTGCTCCTGATCAGGATACTTCTCATTGATAGCCTGAACCTCTGGCATACGCTGTGCAATGCGCATTTTTGCCGAAGAGTTGTATGACTTGTAGGTCATTGGCAAGGTGATGAGCTTGATGAAGAGCGTAAGAAGGAGGATAATGATACCATAGTTGCTTACCACCTTCTCAAGTGCATGGAAAATTGGAATAATAATCCACTGGTTCACCTGACGCACGATAGGCCAGCCCAGGTAGTAAGACTTCTCCATCTTCAGATTCTCATTCTGCTTGCCGACGAAGGCTGCAGCCTGATCATTCATATCAGAGAGACGCCAGTAATCCTTCGGCCCAAGGTAGAGACACATAGGAATCACCTGCTCAGTGAGCTTGGTATCAATCTCGAACTCCAGATTCTCTGCATAGTACTTCTTGATAGCCGTGGTATCAACCTCCTCCTTGATAGGCTCGCTTCTCAGACGGCCAGCAGTGAAGAGATCGTTGGTCACCAGCATCGTTGAGAAGAACTGATTCTGGAATGCGAACCAGGTCAGACGAGAGTCAAGCGTCTCATCATCTGGCGACATGCTTGAGAGATTATTGGTAGATTGACCAGAATACTTGTAATAGAGCTCCGAATAACGGCTCTCAAAATACTGGCCCTTCTCGGTACGTGGCAAAGACTGACGCCAGTTGAGCACTACAGTGCGGTCATTGACCAACTGATCAGCATGCAATGTGTGAATACTGTACTCTACCAGATAGCTGTCAGATTCAGGCAGACGATAAACGAACTCCAGCAGAGCTCCGTCAGCTGACTTAAGCTGCATCGTGGCCTCGCTCTCTGTTACCTTGACTGGCTGGAAATAGAACTTGTCAGTGTTAAACGAACCTTTAGGGGTAGTGATGGTATAATAGAGCTCATTGTTGTCCGCATTGAACAACTCAAGATCATTACCCAAATAATCATCAAACTGCTTGAGAGTAGCACGGCTGATCTGACCACCCTTGGTGCTCAATTCGAGAGAAAGCACATCATTATGAATGGTAACAACCTGGTTTTCGCCCTGAGTAGCCTCAGCGAGTGCGCCATAAGTCTGAATGGCACGAAGTGTGTTAAGGCTGTCAAGCGCGGCAACTGCAGCACTATCCATTGGGCTTAACACGGCACTGTCAGACTTCAGTGCAGCCAACTCTGCCTGTGCTACACTATCCACAATGGCTTCACGCTGCGCCTGATTGATAGAATCAAGATAGTGGCGACGGGCTTCAATCTGCTCAGGGGAAGGCTGACTTACCCAAGTATAGCCAAAGAGGAGGGCACAGATCAGCAATGTTCCGATGAGGGTATTCTTGTTCATCTTTTAATATTTATAGGTTCTGGGATCAATTCCCTTTCAATCATTTGTAGGACTTCTGGAATTCAGCACGACTCACCTTGAAGATTGTAGGACGGTTCAACGCCTTGCCTTCAATAGAGATCTCGACAGAATCATTACCAGGCACGATGCTTGCCAAAGAACTCAAGCGGAAAGAGGTGGCCAACTCATAAACGGTAGGACTCTGCTTGGCATCCTGTGCCGTATGACGATTGTAGCAAAGAGTCAGGCGGACACGATTTGGCTGCACGTCATTAGCAGGATCCACTACAACATTGTAGGTTGGAAGAACGCCCTTGCTCGAATCAAGCATCGAATAATATGCCTTTGCCAAAACGGTCAGATAGCCGCGATAAGCCCAGGCATTAGAGATGCTGCTGATGGCAAAAAGACTATCGGCATTATTGAACACAGGCACTGCAGGATTATCTATCTGATATACATCATGCACGTCAATCATCTCACCTGCAATAATCTCAGCACCGGTTACGGTCATCTCATCGGCAGAAATGTCTCCCTTACGATATTTGAACTGAAGTAAATAACGCTCGTTCTTGAGGAATGAGGCAGCATCCTTAAAACTGCTCATGAGTGGGAGAACAGTACCGCCACCATCCTGATGGAGTATAATCTGGGATGCATTGCCGTCAGTAGTAAAATAACCTGCTGCAATATTCTCTCTGTCATCATCATCGGTGTCAAGGCAAGAGGTGAACACACATCCAGAAAGAACCGAAAGCATTAATGCAGTAGTGGAAAAGAGTTTCTTATTCATTTTCATAAAATTTAGGAGCGCAAATATACATATAAAATATTACGCTCACAAACTTTTACTCGTTTTTTTATGCTTTTTTTGGTTTTCTCGGAAAAGATGCGTATCTTTGCAGCGCTAAAATTACAATTTAGATATCTATAATTATGATAATCAAGAAAGCGGAATACATGATCAGTAATTCCGATTGGCAAAAGTGTCCTGATACAAAGCTGCCGGAATGGGCATTCATTGGGCGTTCAAATGTCGGAAAGTCTTCGCTCATCAATATGCTGACCCAGCGCAATGGACTTGCCAAAACCTCTGCCAAGCCGGGCAAGACGCTGCTCATCAACCACTTTAACATCAATGACGAATGGTACATCGTTGACCTTCCGGGCTATGGCTATGCGCAACTGGGCAAAGCCGGACTTGCCAAGCTTGACCGACTGATCAACGGCTACATCCTCGGGCGCGAGCAGCTCACCTGCGTGATGCTCTTGATAGACAGCCGGCACGCGCCTCAGCGCATTGACCTGGAGTTCATGCAGAAACTGGGGGAGAATGGCATTCCCTTTGCCATCATCTTCACCAAGCTTGACAAACTGAGCCAGCGTCAGTGGAGCAATAACTTCAAGGCATACTGCGCCCGTCTGCAAGAGGACTGGGAGGAGCTGCCTCCGATGTTTGCCACAAGTGCCGACAAAGGGACTGGCAGAGAAGAGGTACTGGAGTATATTGACAACATTAATAAGAGTTTGAACCAATAATATCGCAAAAAAAAATATGGCAATGACAAATTGGTACGAGTGCAAAATCAAATATGAGAAGACACTCGAGACAGGAACACAGAAAAAAGTAACCGAATCATATCTGGTGGATGCAATGACCTTTACCGAGGCCGAGAACCGTATCATCGAAGAGATGACCCCATTCATTGTGGGCGAATTTGAGGTAACGGCGGTCAAGAAGGAGCGCATCTCTGAAATGTTTATCGACCCACAGGGCGACAAGTGGTATCGCGCCAAGGTAAACTTCATCACCCTTGATGAGAAATCAGGTGCAGAGAAGAAGTCGGCTTCAACTATGCTCATTCAGGCAAGCAACTTCCAGCTGGCTGTCAAGAATCTGGAGGACGGCATGAAAGGTACCATGAGCGACTGGGAGATCAGTTCCATCACGGAGACTGCGCTGATGGATGTATTCGGTATTGAGGCAAAAGAGACCTCTTCTGCTTCAGAATAATCCAGATTAAGATGATCCGACAGAATCTTGAAAAGATCCGGGCTGCTATCCCAGAGGGAGTAACACTGGTGGCGGTGTCCAAATACCATCCGGTGGAGGCGCTGCAGGAGGCTTACGATGCTGGACAGCGAATCTTCGGTGAAAGCCGGGAGAATGAACTCAAGACAAAGGTGGAGGCGCTGCCTGCGGACATCGAATGGCACTTTATCGGACATCTACAGACCAATAAGGTCAAGTATCTTGCCCCCATCGTATCATTGATCCACAGCATTGACTCCGAGCGACTGCTTGATGAGGTGGAACGGCAGGCAATCCGTTACGAGGCGGAACGCAAGGCGAGGTTTGCCTACTGTCTGCCCAATTCTCAACTGGGAGACTTGAGAGACGGGCGCATTCCCGTCCTGCTTCAGCTCCATGTGGCCCAGGAGGAGAGTAAATCGGGATTTGCGCCAGCAGAACTTCTGGATCTGCTGGCGGCAAATAAGATAAGCGAGCGGTGGCCTCATGTGAGCATTCGCGGACTGATGGGGATGGCTTCATTTGTGGATGACGAACGGCTGTGGCGTCAGGAATTCCGTCAGATTACGCAATGCCAAAAGTCGCTGCTCGAAGGAGCGCTGAAGCAACAGGGCATTACGTCCGACCTCTTCCCTATTCTCAGCTTCGGGATGAGCGATGACCATCAGGTAGCTATTCAGGAGGGTTCGAATATGGTGAGAGTCGGAACCGCCATCTTCGGAAGCCGCCAGTATTAACTAACAACGTGACTATTATGACACTTACTATTCAGAATACCGAGGCTTTACCTCAGGCAGCACACGACTTCATTGCTGCAATGGATGACCGCACCGTCTTTGCTTTCCGTGGAGAGATGGGTGCTGGTAAGACCACTTTCATCAAGGCAGTATGTCTGGCTTTAGGCGTGGAGGATGAGGTCAACTCTCCTACTTTTGCCATCGTCAATGAATATCGTTCGGAGACAACCGCTGAACTGATCTACCACTTTGACTGCTATCGCATCAAGACCCTTGAAGAGGCAATGGACTTCGGCTTTGAGGATTATATGGAATCCTCTGCTCTCTGCTTCATTGAGTGGCCGGAGAATGTAGAGGACCTCCTTCCGGGCGACGTGGTGAATGTCTTCATCAAAGTGAATGAAGATGGGTCAAGAACGCTGACTTGGGAATGATATGCTGATCTATAATACCTCATTTCACGTCAGTGGTGAGCGTACTCTGCAGCAGTTCCTCACCTATATGCGTGACACTTATCTGCCTGCTCTCGGTCAGCACGACCTTCTGCAGCACATCCGCTTTGTACGATTGCTTACCGATATTGGCGATGACGTAATTGGCTATTGCGTGATGGGCGAAGCGCCAGATGTCAAAATCCTGAAACAATGGAAATGCGAAGTGGGTAACGCCGCTGATGCAGCCTTCCATCAGGAGTTCGGCGAGCGTGTGCTCACCTTCTCCTCAACGATGAAGGATGTGGAACTGAAAGGATAATCCCCACGAACAGACAAGATGAAACGACTATACGCTATTATTCTTCTCAGCTTGCTTATACTGCCTATCTTCGCCCAGAAGAAACAGACAGTCACAGAGCCAAGAGCAGAGGTGACCATACAGACCACTATGGGCAAAGTGGTGGTGTCACTCTACAACCAGACGCCACTGCACCGCGACAACTTCCTGCGGCAGGTAAGACGCGGCTACTATGACGGACTCCTCTTCCACCGTATCATTGAGGGCTTCATGATACAATGCGGTGACAGTGTGAGCCGCAATGTCTCGGCACAGGAGTTTGTCAATAGTGAGGGTGATTCTGCCGATCCGCTTATCCCAGCAGAATTCCGTTTTCCAGAACTCTTCCACCGCCGTGGTGTACTGGCAGCAGCCCGTCAGGGCGATGAGGTCAATCCTACGCGCGCCAGTTCTCCTTTTGAATTCTATCTGGCATGGGGCAAATTCTTCCAGCCCAAGGAGATGAAAGCGATGCAGGAAAAGATCCTTGAGCGAGAGGATTCCACTACCCACGTCATCTTCCCGCAAGAATTGATTGATGCCTACGAGATTGACGGTGGCATACCACATCTGGATGGTTCGTACACCGTTTTTGGCGAAATTATCAAGGGACTTGACGTGGTGGGCAACATCCAGGCAGTCAAGACCGATAGTCTGGATCGTCCGCTCAAAGATGTCCGAATCAAGAAGGCTTGGATATCCAAACAACTGTAACCTTTTGCACACAATAACTATAGAATGGGCAAACAAATGCACAAATAAAGCACACGACGTGCTTATTTGTGCATTAATTATATTTATTAAGCAAGTTTTATTCGATGATTTGTAGTACCTTTGCACCAGTGTTAATTAATCAAAGAATACATTATTTCATAAACAATAGCAAATCATTATGAAAAAACTAAGCATTCTCTCACTTTCCATGCTCTCCAGCCTTCCAGTAGTGGCTGGCGGACTTGTGACCAACACCAATCAGAACGCAGCCTTCCTC
The DNA here is from genome assembly GCA_045617885.1 of Bacteroidales bacterium. Classification (GTDB taxonomy): domain Bacteria; phylum Bacteroidota; class Bacteroidia; order Bacteroidales; family UBA3663; genus Liminaster. The sequence goes on from JAZLJN010000071.1 coordinate 6,648, forward strand.
CGTCAGCTCAGTCAGGAGGCTATCATTGACATCACCGGACTCTACATGAATCCTGCCGGTACGGCATTCCTCGCTCCTGGTTCACACCTCAGCGTCAACATCCAGAATGCCAAGCAGACGCGCGACATTGATACAACCTTCCCACTCTTTGCTCTCAACACAGGCAACAATTCTGCGACCCATTCCTTCACGGGCAATGCCTATGCACCAGTCATCCCAAGCATTCAGTGGAGCCACAACTGGGAGAAGTGGAGCCTCAATGCCAACTTTGCTCTCGGCGGCGGCGGTGGCAAGTGCGAGTTTGATACTGGTCTGGGCTCATTCGAGGCTCTCTATGCCGGACAGCTCGCGCAGCTCGTTCCTGCAGCTGTCAATGCACAGCTTGGACAGGTTCTGCCAGGACAGCTTGCCGCAGGACTTCAGGCAGCAGGCGTCCCTGAACCATACGCCACCATGCTTGCCGGCACAGAAATCCATAACAGCCAGCTCAGCGGCTATTCGCTCAACGCCTACATGAAGGGCCGCCAGTATTACTTCGGTCTCTCTCTGGGTGCTACTTATAAAGTGCTTGACAACCTCGCTGTTTTCGCTGGTCTGCGTGGTGTTTATTCTACCAACAACTATAATGGCTACGTGCAGGACATCAAGGCACAGTATGCCTACCATTATGAGGTAGCAGGAATGCCAGCCATCGGTTTCCCTGGCACTTCAGGCAATGGCTCCGGCGAACTCGTCCTTGATGACCGCAGCCTTACGCTCAATGCTGATCAGACAGGCTTTGGCATCACCCCAATGCTGGGTATTGACTGGCGAATCAACGAGCAGTGGAACGTAGCAGCCAAATACGAGTTCAAGACCCGCCTCCGCCTGGAGAACAAGACAGAAATGAACGACTTTGCCAAGCAGCAGGCAGCCGGCAACCCAGTATTAGGTCAGTTTGCAGATGGTGTCACCATCGCAGCAGACATTCCTTCACTCTTCACCGTAGGCGTACAGTACAGCCCACTGGAGGCGCTCCGCCTACAGGCAGGCTATCATACTTACGGCGACAAGTCAGCTACACAGTTCGGCAATAAGCAGGACAAGATTGATGACAACACCTGGGAAATCACCGCTGGCGTAGAGTATGACATCTGTCCGCTCATCACCCTCTCGGCAGGATGGCAGACTACCCAGTACGGACTCTCTGATGCTTATATGGACGACCTCTCATTCACCACCAACTCAAACAGCTGGGGCGCAGGTCTTCGTGTCAACTTCAGCGAGAAGTGCAGCCTTGACCTCGGTTTCATGCAGACACTTTACAAGGATCGCACCGTAGATACCGTAGCAGGCTTACTGCCTACCGGTCAGCAGCTCATCAAGACTGACACCTACAGCCGCACCAACCGCGTACTGGGCATCGGTTTGAACTATACTTTCTAAGATTTCTTCAGCAGCCTGACTACTGCGCACCCGATACCCCAGGCTATCACTACGCCCAGCGTATCTGCCAGCCAGTCTATCACATCTCCGTTGCGAACGCCATTCGTACAGGTGGCTTGCAGGATTTCTATCTGAGCACCCAGCCATGTTGGTAAGTAAAGTGCTCCGATGCGGATATGACGCCAGCAGAAAGTATCTGTCTGCACTTGTTTGAGATGCAGCACAGGGCGCATACCGTGGTGCAGGAAGAGTTCGTACCAGATAGTCAGGCTCAACCCTCCGAACATCACAAGATGGGTCCATTTATCAATGAATGCGATGCCATCCAGCGGAGTTTCGGGCACGGGCATCAGACAAAGCACATGGATTGCAATCACTACCACCCAAGTGAGTGGATAGGATTGCAATCCATATTTTTTATATAATCCTTTCATTCAGGGAATCTGTTATTTCAGGGTCAGAGTAACCACACTGTGAGCTGGCACGGTGACAAGCAGCTTGCCATCCTTGCCCACCTTCACGCCATTGAAGGCTTCAGTCTTCACGTCATTTGGATGACCGAAGTCATTGTAGGCATGCACATCCTTCGCAGTGATAATCTCGCCCGTTGCACCCTTCACCTTCATGCCATCAACGCTCAGGCTGATTACATGCTGCTGGTTGACATCCATGTTAGCAAGTGACACATGCATCACGCCATTCTTGTCCTTTGATGCAGTGAAGCTTGTGGTTGGAACCTGCTCCTTAGCATTCACGCTGATGTAGTTGCAAGCCATATCGCCTGGCACATGAGTTGCCTCCTTATGCACGTTATACATCTTGAACACATGATAGGTTGGAGTCAGCACACATGGATCCATCGGATTCTTCTCATTGGTCAGGATCATTGACTGAAGCACGTTGACCACCTGTGCGATGTTAGCCATCTTCACACGGTCAGTATATTTGTGGAAAATGTTGAGCGAAGAGGCAGCCACGATGGCATCACGCATGGTGGACTGCTGATAGAGCCATCCAGGGTTTGTTCCAGGCTCAACATTGAACCAAGTGCCCCATTCGTCGAACATAATAGCCACTTTCTTCTCTGGGTCATACCGATCCATCACTGCAGCATGAGCGGTAATGATATCCTCCAGCTCAAGCGACTTGGATACGATCTCGTAATAATCCTGTTCGGTATAGTTGAGAGCCGAGCCCTTCTTGCCCATAGGAATTCCGGTAATAGGATCATCCTCCGAGCCCCAGTCACGCACGGCATAGAAGTGTACCGAGATGCCATCCATATTATTACGGCACTCGCGCATTGCCACGTCCATCCAGTGAGTATCGCCGCCATTAGCACCTGAAGCAATGCGGAACAATCGGTTATCACCATAGTTACGGGCATAAGTATTGTAGCGTTTGTACTCGTTAACGTAGTATTCGATGGTCATGTTGCCGCCACATCCCCATGACTCATTGCCCACGCCGAAGAACTTTACGTTCCAAGGCTTCTCGCGTCCATTCTGGCGGCGGAGCTGTGCCATCGTCGAATTAGTATCAGAGTTCATGTACTCTACCCACTTTGCCATCTCCTCAACGGTACCAGAACCTACGTTGCCTGAGATATAAGGCTCGCAGCCCAACATCTCACAGAGGTTCAGGAACTCGTGCGTACCGAAGGAATTATCCTCTACGGTTCCGCCCCAGTTGGTGTTCACCATGCGTGGACGATTCTCCTGTGGGCCGATGCCATCCATCCAGTGATATTCGTCAGCAAAGCAGCCACCTGGCCAGCGCATCACCGGCACTTCAAGTGCCTTGAGAGCTTCAAACACATCCTTACGGTAGCCCTCTACATTAGGAATATTTGAATCCTTGCCTACCCAGATACCGCCATAGATACAGCGTCCCAGATGCTCGGCAAACTGACCATAGATTTCCTTTGGAATAACATTCTCGGCCTGATCAGGATGCAGCGTAATCTGCACGTCCTGTGCCATAAGAGAGAGTGGAAGAGCGGCACCAAATGCCAATGTACTGAAAAGTTTCTTCATGAGTATATAATTAATAATGTATAACGATTATTTATTTTTAAACTACTGCATTCTATTCTGGTGCAAATATAAAATATTTAGTTGAAATAGGCAAATTATCCGACCGACTTTCTGCTTAATTTGATAAAATAAAGAGCCCGATAGCGAGTTTTCTGCGCTTTTTTCGTAGAATTAGAAATAAAATATTATATTTGCACCATAAAAACAACTTAGATCATTTACCAAAGACAAATCAGATATGACACTTGCAAAATCTACCGTATGCTTGCTCACTACCCTTGCCTCTACCCTGCTCACCGGCACAGCCTGGGCAGACAATGCCGAGGTGAAGAGTCCTGACGGGAAGCTTGTACTGACGGTCAATGACCGTTTCGGACATACCGTTTATAGTGTTCAATATGATGGCGTGACAGCCATTCGTCCTTCTGCTTTAGGTCTGACCACGAACGTGCAGGACCTCACCACCGGCATGAAACTGACCGATAAGAAGGATGGACACATCACCCAGGACTACACACTCACCCGCTCCAAGCAGAGTCAGGTGCATTATGAGGCAAATACGCTCCTCTGCACACTGAAGAATGCCCACGGTGATGAGTTGCAAGTGGAGTGGCGCGTCTCAAACAATGACATTGCCATGCGCTATCTCCTCCCCAAGCAGGGAGAGACCGGCAGTGTGCGTGTCACGAGCGAAGCCACAGCCTTCACGTTCCCTGACGGCACTACCACCTTCCTCACTCCGCAGAGTGATGCCATGATTGGATGGAAGCGAACCAAGCCAAGCTACGAGGAGCCATACTGCTGGGATGCACCCATGAATCAGGCTTCCGATTTCGGACATGGCTACACCTTCCCTGCCCTTTTCCATGTGGGTGGAGCCGAGGCATTGCAGCATACCAAAGGATCGAAGCCAACAGATAACGAACTCTGGGTATTGCTGAGCGAAACCGGCGTGGACAGCCACTATTGCGCCAGCCATTTGAGCGATGTCCGTATGGGCAACACCTATACCATTGCCTATCCGATGGCAGAGGAGAACAACGGCATCGGCACAACAGATGCCGCCATCCAGCTTCCTGGCGTCACTCCATGGCGAACCATAACCGTAGGTCGTACCATGAAGCCGATTGCAGAAACCACTGCGCCATGGGACAATGTAGAACCGCTGTATGAAGCCAACACACAGTTCCAGCCTGGTCGTGGCACCTGGAGCTGGATTCTGTGGCAGGATGATTCCATCAACCTCACCGACCTCAAGAAGTATGTTGACCTCTCCAAGGCAATGGGCTACGAATATGTACTTGTGGACAACTGGTGGGACACCAACCTCCCAAAAAGGGAAAGAGGGAAAGAGGGAAAAAAGGAAAAAGGTAAAGATGGCAATATCGAAGACCTGATAGAATACGCCCACAGCCAGGGTATTGATGTCTGGCTCTGGTACAGTTCATCAGGCTATTGGAATGACATCGTACAAGGCCCAACCTCACGCATGAGCAACAGCATCATTCGCAAGCGCGAGATGAAGTGGATGCAGAGCCTCGGCATCAAGGGCATCAAAGTAGATTTCTTCGGCGGAGACAAGCAGGAGACGCTCCGGCTCTATGAGGAGATCCTCTCCGATGCTGATGATCACGGACTGATGGTCATCTTCCACGGCTGCACACTGCCAAGAGGCTGGGAGCGCATGTATCCTAACTATGCAGGTTCGGAGGCAGTGCTTGCTTCAGAGAATCTGATTTTCGGACAAAACCATTGTGACCTGGAGGCAAAGAATGCCACCCTTCATCCCGTATGCCGCAATGCTGTAGGCTGTATGGAATTCGGCGGATCATTCCAGAACCGCTACATGAACCGGCAAAACGAACCTGGTCATGGGCAGGTGCGCCGCACCACCTCCACTTTCAGCCTCGCCACGGCAGTCCTTTATCAGAATCCGATTCAGAACTTCGCACTTGCACCCAACAATCTGGAAGATGCGCCCGCCGTCAGCATGGATTTCATGCGCCAAGTACCTACTACGTGGGACGAAGTCCGTTACCTTGACGGTTATCCGGGTCGCTACCTTGTCATGGCTCGCCGTCATGCTAACACCTGGTACATTGCAGGCATCTCTGCACAAGAGACTCCAGTCAATCTGCAGCTTGACCTCTCTTGGCTCACACATCCTGCAGAGGCAGTCATCTATTCGGGTGGAGATACGCCAAACGCCCTCCCGGTCAAGACCAAGAAGGGCGTCCTCAATGTCACACTTACCGCCAATGACGGTTTTGTAATCGTAGCAAAATAAAACAAGAGGCTGTGTCATAAGACCCAGCAAATATTAAATAATCCACCCCCATTACAGAGTTCTGTAGCGAGGGTGGAGTTATTATTATGCAAGGGCGAAGTCAATCGTCTTGCGTTCCATATTCACGCTGGCTACCTGAATCTTCAGGTTATCGCCCAGCGTGAATCTTTTATGTGTACGTCTGCCTATGAGGCAATAATTCTTTTCGTCGAACACATAGTGGTCATCCTTCAGGTCGCGCACCGGAATCATACCCTCGCATAGGTTCTCCTTGATCTCCACATACACGCCCCATTCAGACACACCGCTCACCACGCCGTCAAATACCATACCCAGACGGTCCTTCAGGTATTCGGCCTGCTTGTATTTTATCGAGGCACGTTCAGCCTGGGCAGCCAGCTGCTCCATCTCCGAACAATGCTTGCACTCCTCCTCCAGCGCCGGCAGCGGCACACTTCTGCCCTGCTGGTTCAGATAGCGGTCCAGCAGACGATGCACCATGCAGTCCGGATAGCGGCGGATAGGCGAAGTGAAGTGAGTATAATAGTCAAAGGCAAGACCATAATGTCCGATATTCTCCGTAGTATATACCGCCTTTGCCTGCGTACGGATAGCAAGCGCTGACAGTAGGTTTTCCTCCGGCCTGTCATGAATCTCCTTCATCAAGGCATTAATACCCTGGCTGATCACCTTATTGTTGCCCACAGAGATGAACTTATGACCGAAGCGTGAAGCCACACCAGCCAGATTATCCAGCTTCTCGGGTGTAGGCTGATCATGCACACGATATACGAAAGCCTTCGCTTTCTTCTGCGCCTTGCCATTGATCTTCTGCACCTTCACATTCTTGCCGATAGCCTCAGCTACCGTACGGTTAGCCAGCAGCATGAACTCCTCCACCAGCTTATTGGCATCCTTTGACACCTTGAAATAGACATCCGTAGGCTTACCCTTCTCATCGATCAAGAATTTCACCTCAGCACGTTCAAAGCTGATAGCGCCCTCGGCAAATCTGCGGGCACGCAGCTGTTTAGCCAGTCGGTCCAGCTGCAGCACTTCAGGCGCCAGGTCGCCCTGACCCGTTTCGATAATCTCCTGAGCCTCCTCGTACGTAAAGCGGCGGTTCGAGCAGATCACCGTCTTCACAATCTGCGATTTCAGCACATTGGCATCATCGTCCATCTCAAAGAGCACCGAATACGTCAACTTATCCTCATCCTGACGGAGCGAGCAGAGTTCATTACAGAGGCGTTCAGGCAGCATCGGGATCGTACGGTCCACCAGATACACAGAAGTGGCACGATTGAAAGCCTCGCGGTTGATGGCAGATTCCGGATGCACATAATGCGTCACGTCGGCAATATGCACACCAGCCTCCCAGTGACCATTGTCAAGCTTACGGAGCGAAAGGGCGTCATCAAAGTCCTTGGCATCCGCCGGATCTATCGTAAAGGTTACATACGGGCGGTAATCCACGCGCCGAGCCACCTCCTCGTCCGTCACGCCATCCTCAATCTTCCGGGCAGCGCGAACCAGCGTCTCCGGATAGCGGTATGGCAAGCCGAACTCCGCCAGGATGGCATGCATCTCCGTATTATTGTCGCCATCCTTGCCCAGCACGTCAGCAATTCTTCCCACCGGGTTCTTCGAGAACTGAGGCCATCGCTCAAAGTCCACAACTACCTTGTCACCATTCTGTGCCTTGCCCAGCAGCTCATTCGGGATATAGATATCCTTGTCGAGCGAGCGGTTATCAGGCGTCACGAAAGCATATTTTGCACTCTTCTGCAGTACACCTACATAGCGGTGAGGCACACGCTCCACCACCTCCACCACACGAGCCTGCGGACCGCCCATACGGGTACGTCGGCCCGACATCTTCTGGATGCGCACCTTATCGCCCGTCAGAGCCTGCAGGTCATCACCATCATATACGGTAAAAGGCTCTTCATACAGCGGCGTAACGCCATCCTCCTTCGTAGCCGAGATACGCACCATGTGCATACCATTGTGGCGGCGGTCAAACACACCGATCAGCTCCTCTTGAGCGCTACGGTCGGCCAGGATGTAGCGGCCAGACGAGATTTCGCGCAAGAAACCCTCTGCCTGCAGTTGTACAAGCATATCATATACATCACTTCGGTTACTACGGCCGAAGATGCCCAGTTCCTGCGAGATCTGCAGGTAATTATACGAATCCTTTGGATGTGAATTAAACCACTCACTGATTCTGGATAGGAGTTTCTCCGCTCCCTTCGTGCTTTTCTTTCCCATAGGTTAATAATGATTATTTGCCGCAAAGATAGCGGTATTCTGTGTAAAAAACAAATTTCCTCTCTCTTTTTTCACTCATCATGCTCAAATTCTCTATAACCATACCCTTTAAAACAATAAATGGTTGTCTCACGACACCCAATTATTTCCATTTTTACCTTAAAAAACTTACCTTTAAAAAACACAATACCATGAAAAACGCTGCAAAGATAGCCCCTTTGCCCGACATCTGCAAGCAATCTTGCCAAAAACCGTTCATCCGCCCCCTTTTTTCCGCATTTTTCTCACATATTGCTTTGCATGCTTATCAGTTTAAGTATCGTGAAAGGGCGATAGTAACTACTAACACTACAATGTGTACTTCAGCGAATGCTTACGTTAAAATTTTATAAACCATGAAGTAAAATATATCTAAAGTGGGCTTTTGCCATTCTTAAGTAACGACAATGGATATATAATACGACAATCGGGACGGCTCGTGATGAGTCGCCCCGATTGTCGTTTATATTCCTTTCTGTACGCGAGCTTGCTCCTCTGTTCAGCCCTAATCAACTATTGTGTTTGACCCTGTCATATACAAAATGAAGTTATTCTACATTTATCACATCTACACCAATCCGCCAAGATCCAGCTTGTATATCTTCGGACCATCGTCCTTCACCTTCTCTATGAACATCAGCATATAGATGGGAGCATACGTCACATTTCCCCGGGTACTCAGATTGTCATTGCAAAGCACAATCGCTTCACGAATGCCATATTCCGCATTCTTCAATACATTATTCAAAGCCACATGGCGGTCATAGTCCTTGCCCGACTTCACCTCAAGCGGCACAATTTCCGAGTCCTTCTCCAGTAAGAAATCAAGTTCTCCTTGTTTCTTGTTCTGGAAGTAAAACAGGCTCCACCCGTGCGCATGTAGTTCTTGAGCCGTCAGGTTCTCATAGATAGCGCCATAGTTGATGTTCGTCTCGCCCTGGAGAATCCTCAACTGAATGCCATCGGCATACTGACACGCCAACAATCCCACATCATTCTGGAACAGTTTGAACAGATTGCTGACCTTACTCAATACCAACGGAACCTTTGGCTCTTCGGCACAATGCGTTGGCAAGGCCATATCGGCATCACGGAGCCAAGTGAAGCTGTTCTCGTGACGGCTGAACTTGAAATGCTCATTCAGGTTCTTCAGGATGAAGCGCTTATTCTTGGCATTCAATTCAGGCGGAATCAAGTCAAAAATGTCGTTGATATACAACTTATCCTCAGGATCATATCGTCCGATATCCTTCTTGTAGAGCGCCAGAATCGACCGTTGCTCCATCAGCACTCTCTGCATATCGTTCGTGTCCAGATACGTCTGCACAGCTGCAGGCATCCCGCCTACCAGCAGGTAGAGGTTCACCAGCTGCATCATCTTCTGATGCACATACGCATCCACCAGCTTCCGTTCCTCCCAAGCCTCACGAAGCGACTCGATCACAGCGTCCTGTACGCCCACGGCTCGGATAAACTCCTCAAAGTCGCAAGGGAACATCTGCTTCTCGTCCATGTACCCCACAGGTACCGAACGCACATTGTTCAGCTCCACGCCCAAAAGACTACCGCTCAACGCCAGATGATAGCCCTTATCCACAAAAGCCTTCACCCACGTCATCACGTCCGGATATTCCTCTACCTCATCAAAGAAGATCAACGTTCGCTCCCAATCGAGAGGTTCATTAGCGAACGCCGAAATGCGAAGCAGCACCTCCTTGAGATTACCTGCCCCCTTAACGATGTTGATCGTCTCAGGCTGCAGCAGGAAGTTCATCTCCACCAGATGCCACCCAAGCCTCTCAGCTGCACGCCTTACGGCATACGTTTTACCCACCTGTCTGGCACCCGTCAGCAGAAGTGCTTTCTTCGTATTTCTGAAGTGGAGGTCAATCCACTCGTCCGCTTTTCTAAGTATCATAATTCAATATTTGTCCGTAAATCGATGTAGAAAACCAGTATACTTGTCCGTTTTTCCAACTTTTGCTGCAAAATTACACATTTATTTTAGCATTCACAAATAATACTGCGTGTTTTTGTGGTTTCTCTACGATATTTAGGTAAATTTGCAGTCATATATAAACTTCAAAATACAAAAAAAGTCCAAGAAGATTAATCTCACGACTGGACTTGAGCGTCATTTCAAGCGCTTCGTCTAAGAGAGTTGTTTCAACCGCAATATAAGCCTTTCATCGTTGCAGCATGAAGGTCGTTACCCTTAAAATCGTTTATTTCCAATTATTTACGCTATAACCACAAAGATTATTGAGCACCTACATAAGGAACATCGCAAGTTAAAATGAGTATTATAGACTATAATATCATTGTACCGAGTAACCTAAAAGGTCCTCAGAGGTTTCTATATCTGACCACATATTCCTAAATTTCTATGCAATATCTAAATAACATATAGATAAAATAAATTCGGCAATGAAGTCAAACAGGACGCTGCCTTGGGGTATTCCGTTGGTTTGACCATACTGCATTCCTTGCATATACGTATCAATAATATTTCCAAGCAGTCCAGATTTACCTTTCTTCGACTTAGCAACTTCTTTATCCATCAACGCCCAAGCTATGGAGTGAGTATAGATGGAGCCATAGCAATTGGTTATATCCATGACCGCGCTCCTGAATATAAGCTTTGAGGGCTTCATAGTTCTGATACCAGTTGGAATTATTCTTTGTAGCCATGAGTATTCTCTAAATCATTTCTTCTGTTACCATCTGATTGAGGCGAGGGAGTAATTGTTCGATCTTGCGGCACTTGACCTTGTTGTAGTGGAAGTCCATATTGTCAAGAAGCTCGTTGGCAAGGGCTTCGGGCATGTCACCACCATAACCAGCTGCGACGATTGCGATGGTGAGAAGGTTACGTGCAGCTTTGTCTGAACTGAAGTCATATATGTGATGTAAGACGATAGGCAAAAACTCATACATGATGTTGCAGTAACGGAGGAGCTCAGGGAAATAAACATCTTCCGTCAGATAGGCATCAAGCATCTCCTCCTGGTATTTACGAAGCAAGAGGACGTTTTTCTCCTTTGCAATCTTCCCCTTCAATGATTGAGTCATCACCCAGAACAAAGCGTGCGATAGCACAATTCTATCTTCAGATGGATGATAGTAAAAGAGGCTATCCTCTGGAGATTTGCCAGCACGCAGTTTCTCTTCCATTTCTTCGAACATCTGCTTACGCATTGCTCGCAGTTCTTCCTTGGTCTTAATCTTGTTCATATTGGTGTTCCAAATTGTGGTCAATAGTTATTATCTCCAACCATGAATTATGCGCCATGCACGTTGTTTTACTGTAAAATATGGTCCCCAGATAACTTCTGAAGGGTATTGTGTTAGGAAACGCATGAAGCGTCTTTGTCTACGAACGAATCGCTTTAAGTAGCCTTCATTAGCTTCAATAATATTCCTATTGTCATACTTACCGAAGTTACCTGCCAACATAATCTCGTTCAAAAGGAACTCTCCTCGCTTGGCATCGGGTTCGCAAATCAAATACTGCGATGGCATTGCAAATACCTTCTGCAAAACAAACATTACGGCACCAGCAAACTTATCCACTCCGAAACTTCTAAGTGTTCGCATTATTTCTTCATTTGATGGAACATTCATTCCCATAGTATTCGCCCATTGCCGCATCTTATCCGTTCTATCAGACAATTCACATTGTTCGATATACAATGCACGAAGCACAAAGTAATAATCCAGCAACTGCCTCAAACCTATTCCTTCATTGAACAAGTGCCTGTAGATATGCACTAATTGATATACGACATTGAAAGATGTTGAAGGAATATTGAAACCTTCGTACTCACAGGTATTCCACTGCTCATTATCTTTACACCACCTCTGCAGTCGAGCATTGTGCCAAGGATTATTCATCCATGATGGACGGAAATGCACCTCACATTCTTTGCCTTTGTATTCCCAATCTACATGGTGGTAATTCACTTCTGGCATTTTCGTATCTTTGATGCGATAATCTGCCAACACCCATTCTATCACGCCACGTTCACCGTGATACTTCTCAAAGTGTGCTCCACGACCATCAGCATCCGATACAGCGATATCAATACCTTCAGGATCCATCAATCCACACCAGACGTCAATATCACCTGGGGTGCGACATTCACGAAGAGCCTCTGGATAATTTGCCAAGTTTGACTGACCCTTCAATATACAGGAATACAACCCATCATGCGCTAATTCTTTACATAGCGAAGCACATACCTCTGATAAATGCTTATTTTTCTGTGCGACCTTAGCCGTCAGGCCTAACCATTTAAGGTATGTGACCTCGTCTATGCCGATACCTCCTCCAAAATCGCAACTATTCTCGTTCGATTCCTTCAGTCGGCACAAACCATGAAAAGCGATAGCTGTCAAAGCCTGTTTTTTGCTAAGCTCAAACAACTGTCGCCATTGTTCAGCAGTGGGTACACAAGACAAATTATCTCGTGTACCCACTGCCACTTGTAATAGTTCGAAGAACAAATCTTCCATCATTTCAGATTCTGTAGACGGTGTTCTCCCTTATCTGCAATAAGCCATTTGAAATATTCCTCATGCTGATCCACCAGATGCTCCCACGAGTAGTTCTCACGGATGTCTTTCAACTCACCTTCAATGAAAGCATCGAGGTGTTCCTTCTGCAACGACTCGATATTATTGATCAAGTCCGTCACCTCCTGCTCATTCATATAGTACAGTGCATTCTCTTTCAGCACAGCACGGTTGAACTGGTTGCCATGCGCCATAATAAAACAACGGCTTGCCATAGCCTCCAAGAGAGACGGATTAGTACCACCTACCGAGTGACCATGGAAGTAGGCATACGAATAGTAGCGAATTGAATCGATTATCTTGAAGTCATAGATACCGCCAGGAAACTTTACATTCTTCTCCTTGCCATATTTCTCCACCAGATACTTACCATGCTTCGTAGTCATCTTGCCTACAACAACCAGCGGCTTAGCATTTGGCTTCTTATTCTCATCCGATGCCAGATAGCCTTTGATGGCCATCTCCACGTTATTCTCAGGTTCCATACGCGCAATCAGCAGGTAATACTCACCAGCCTTCAACCCATACTTACCTGGAGCCTCCGCATCAAAGTCATCGTGAATATCTGCACCGTATGCTAAGAAAGTCGATGGCTTGCCATACTTCTCCTTGTAGTAGTCATGGATGCCCATATTATCAGCCACCAGATAGTGACTATGCTTTACGGACATCTTCTCCTCCCAGTCAAGGAACTTACGAGTCATACCGTTGAATTTCGAGCGTTTGTTCTCCAGACCATCCATATTGGTGGTCACGATCACATCCTTCAATGACTTTACGTTAAACCACACATACGCAGGGATGATACTCGTATATCCAGCCTCATAGATGATGTCAAATTTTTCATTTTTCAGTGCATCTTTCAGACACGAGAAGTCGTAGAAGAACGATCCTACAGAACCGCCCATCCAAAGTTCAGGGCTATACACATGCTTAATCTTTACACCCTTAAACTCCTTTTCCTTGTAAGGATGGTAGTGAGGAGAGTAAACAGTGACATCATGCCCACGCTTTGCCAAACCTACGCTAATATATTCTGCAAACTGCTCGAAGCCACCATAATTATTAGGTATGCCTCGAACTGATACAAATGCTATCTTCATATATTATATATGTGTTATTCAAATTCTGGATACAAGTTCATATTAATACTGAAAGGAGAGTCAAAATCCTTCAGCAAATCATGTTTAGTGTCCTTTTCAGAGAGCAGTGCTTTCTCTACAGGAATACGCCAATCGATACCAAGCGAGTCATCCAAAATGCTCACACCGCCATCATTAGCAGGAGCATAGAAGTTGTCACACTTATATTGGAATACAGCAGTCTCGCTCAATACAGCAAAACCGTGAGCAAAACCACGAGGAACAAAGAACTGACGATGGTTATCCTCTGTCAACTCAACTGCCACGTGCTGACCGTATGTTGGACTTCCCTTGCGAATATCAACAGCAACATCCAACACAGCCCCCTTCACACAACGAACCAGCTTCGACTGAGTGTAAGGCATCGTCTGGAAGTGTAAGCCACGCATCACGCCATACGAGCTCATCGATTCATTATCCTGTACGAACTTGATACCATGACCCAGAATAGGAGTCATAGCCTCATTGAAATCGCGTTCAGAGAAGCTCTCGAAGAAATATCCGCGAGCATCTCCAAATACCTTCGGCTCAATGATCACCACACCATCAAGCGCTGTTTTTATTACGTTAATCATATATTTGTTGTTTTTTGTTTACAATATTTACAATACAAATAGTTAAGCGCACGTTTCCAATTATCTATTTGCGCACGATATCATTGACATGTCATTCCTTTATAATATCGCCTTACCATACCCGAATAAATTCATTCACAATCAAATCTCCATGTAGCACATGAAGTGACGAAAATACATATTGGGCATGTGACAGAATTGGGATATCAAGTTCTTCCAACTGTCTACATTTATTATTATTCAGAGGGCATGACACAAGCCTATATAATCTTCCGCCCCATTTGTCTACACCCCAGAAACAATAAGAATAAAATCCAAGAAATGATGCTTCAAAGGAAGCTTCTAAAAGTGGTCTTACATTCTCTATCCCAAACTGTGAATTGGATATGATACTCATATCCGAAAAATACGCATTGTTCCTGAAGACATTCTGTACATCAATTCCGTACTCAGGAGTATGCCGTGCTACAAACTGCTGAATTGTTCTATTACGTTCTCTGTCGTTTATTTCGTCCGGTATCAATGAACCACAAGAGCAAAAGTGTAGGTTTTGACCTTCAAATTTTGCATACCACTCAATATTATGATCTTGTTGGTATAACGGTTGATAAGTACTCATCTAAGTTGCTTGAATGTTGCTTTACAGGTTAAACAAGGTTCCATAACTGCACCATCACCTGTAGAGAATGAATTGCCGAAAACTATCTCCGGGACATTACAGTCAGTTATTTTCAAAAGAGTATTAGCAGAATGAGGCTCGGCACAATGTCCCACTTTGAATCCTCTGCCAATTATATGCATACCTTTACGAGGATAGCTTGAGTCTAGAGGTCCTGGTAGCACTTTCTTTAGTTTTGGATGGCAATTCTTCGGTTTTATTGTTGTTCTGCAATTATCACGCACTATTATAGTTCGTCCTGGTGTACTACATGAAGAAATTACAGCTGGCATATCCCAACTTGCATTGCTCTTATCTTTAGGATTACGAGTGCATCTATTGTAATTACATCTACTTTTCAACTCATTATAATATCCAATCGAGGCTTCGTTTGCTAAAAATCTACACTCTGCTATACTCAGTGGTTCTCTGTCCACATGAATTACATTATGTACGGTGTTCATCACTTTAGGGGTTGAACTCGGAGTTAACGGATTTATTGGTCCTCGAATATAATTTTTGACATGTGTTTTTCGTTTCATAAGATATTTTTCGGAAATACAAACAAATCTAAATATCCAGCTCAAAGAATGACATTTTTTTCTTCCTCCAGATGTTTATCTCATTTTCAAACATATCTTTAGGATTAAGTCCACAACTAAATCTTGCCAGCGTAATATTCTTAATTAGGCGGAAGCGTGCAATAAGGCACATATCTTCAAACTTATCAACGTTCTTATTTGGAGATAGAATCCATTTATACCCTACGTCGGACATTGCATTGTAATAAAACAACAACTGTTCATCACTATCAAGGCAAGCCCTTAACTGCCTGGTATATGAGTATTTTTCTTTTTCATCCAGACAATTTGTTTTTGCGACCATTGAGACTATTTGATACATGTGTCTGAAATAATGTCCCAGTTTACCACTATACCCATTATGTCCAAGATGATTATACTCAAACATGGATCTGACATGGTTTTCTATCGCCTTCTCTTCATTTGATGGGTTACTCAGTCGATAGTCGTCGGTACCAAAGAAAAAGTATCCATAAACGAGACGCATCTCCAATCGGCTTCGCTTTTCTTCACTATTCAGCAACTCCTTACAGGCATTGCTGAGTGTGCTACCTTCAAGTCCCCTTATTAGGATGTTATCCGTATAACTCCTTACTATTCTATATAGCTCCTTGTAACGATCAATAAAAACACTAAACACCTCATGACCAGAGTAATCTTTATTGTCTTTTCTTATAGACAAACCTTTCACATTGTCATTGTGTATATGGAGCATTTCATAATAAGTCTGGACAAATCGATCCTTCTGATATTGCTCTCTTTGTTCTCTCATGGTCAACAACACAAGCAATATGCTGATGAAAGACAACAAAGTGCCAAATACTCCACCAACAAAGTCTCCGATAGGTCCGGTTGTCTTCTCTAAATCAAGTGTAACTCCATCAGTTGCTAATGCGATTCCATTGGATTTCATTATGCAAATGAACCGAATTATCGCCCATACACAAGCTATTAAGAAAAGACCACAAATAACCTTTAACCCCTTAATCATATTGTAGAATCGTAAAAATCAAGCCTTGTAA
Source organism: Bacteroidales bacterium (assembly GCA_045617885.1). Lineage (GTDB taxonomy): Bacteria > Bacteroidota > Bacteroidia > Bacteroidales > UBA3663 > Liminaster. Next base: position 23,262 of record JAZLJN010000071.1, read on the forward strand.
GCATCGGAGAAACTGATATGCTGATGATTTCTCTGTCAAAGTAAGTCAATAGCATTTCTACAAATCTGCCATGATAGACTGCATAGGAAGAACGTGATAGTTTTTGGATTTTAGGTTCAACAATGCAAAAACGCAGCAGTGTATCATCAGCATCATCAAACATTGGTGACATCCAAGCTTTTCCTATCCATTGCGTCCTGTTGTGAATGTAATCACCGTCTTCATCATATGACCAGGTAGCAATTCTGCCTTCATCTATAGCAGCATTTATGCTACGAACCAATCCACGAGGGCTATTAGTATGTATCTCTATCATATTTTACTCTTTCACTTTTAATTCATCATTGGTCTTTTTACATACACTCTTAACATCTACTCCGCTCAAAGCCTCTATTTCATCTTTCAAAGGCAAGAATGGGTTATAAAGGTTAGAATATGCGCGACCAATAGCTCCGTGAAACAATATCATTTTCGGTTGATTATTACCACATTCTATTATGTGCTTCTGTGTAATACCAGGATAACTGTCAATGTAGTATATCTCTTTTATACCCAACTGATAGGCTTTCTTTCCACACAATTCACAGCAACTTGATGTGGTGAATAACTTTCCACCTTCAATACCATGACCTCCATATTTTGCCAACTGCAAGAATGCATTTTCTTCTGCATGCAAACTACGGGTATGTACTTGATTCTTATCTTGATCAGTAGTTGAGTTGTGAATATCCTTGAAGCAATATGCAAGAGGCAAGCCAAGTCCTACTTTCCTGAATCCCTTCAACTTGACCATTTCTTCGGATTCTGGAACTTTCACTGATGTACAGCAATCACAGTACTCAGAATGTAAGTTTTTGAGAGATTTCTTGAACCTTTCATCATGTTTTTCGTACTCACTATAAGCCGTCGAATCTTCTCTCTCATACAAATCGTACAGGCTCCTGAGACTACATGGAGTTTGTCCCTGTGCAACGGTATTCCACCCCACAGAGCACACAGAATAATCAGAGTTCGTAACTGCAGCGCCAACCTGCCTCGACAAACACCCTGAATTGAGTTTTGCTGTATAAGCAATCTGCATTACTCGCTCTATAGGAGAAGGAGGCACCAGACCTGGATGTCTTATGAGGGCAAGGTAAGTTATAAGTTGGCTGACAAGTTTTCTGTTTTCCTTATATGGTGTGCCATCATGGGTAATATGAATGTCAGAAAGTTCTATACACTTGTCGATATCTATTCTCTGATATGATTCTCTAAAATCTTTTTTGTTTTCCTCTTCTTTGTCAAGGTCAGTTATTGCCTTAATGTCAAATCCCTTTTCTACTAATTTGTCGCGTCTTGTATGCTCATCGGTACTTATTGACATAAGATAAAAAGCAGAATATCTTTCACGGAAATAAAGTACCTCATAAGGATTGCGTAAGGCATCAAGTACTATATGCGTACACTCATCCCCGCCATTCATTTTACTTCGCTTCCTCAATATCTTTATGAATCGGTTTATCTTACGAGCAAGACAAGCTGGAGCATGCTCACTTTCTATTTTGTCATCTGATACTATAATGTCATCATACTTACGTATGTTATTGCCCCAGCGTTGAAGGACATCCGACATAACCTTTCTTACAGTGTCTCGTAAGCAGTTTTTCAAACTCTCTCTAAACTGTGGAATTTCTTTCTGTAAGAGATCTATGTAAGATTGCAAACTTTCATCTGACAGATCTGGGTTTTCGGACTCGATATAATTATTGCATTTTATTACAAGTTCATGAAGAGATTCGTAATCCTCCTTCAAATCCTCCAGACTCTTTGATACATCATTACCCTTGTCTGAAGTCTTGCTTTTCTTTGACGTACCAGAGGTTTGACTAATCTCAGAAACAAAAGTCCTGAAGTCTTTCTGCAGAGCATAAAAGAAGATGACATCACTGGCCTTTATACATGTGAATGGATGCCAATGTTTGGACATGTACTGATACACAATCCTATTTTTTCGGCTGTCATTTGTCCATACTTCATCATTCAGATTCTTGTATTCTGACTTAAGTTCTCTAAAGTCGGCAGTCTGTAGCAAATCTGCAACTGACGTGCATCCACTACCAGTTCTGCCTGTGAGACCGATTAGTATAAAATCACGTCTCAATTTATATATTTGATGAACTACTGACATAAAAAGATATTTTTTCTATTAACAAAATCTCAAAAACGAAACTGGAAAATCTATCCACTCTAAAAACACAGATGACCAAATCAACACTGAATTTAGATGCAGGCCTTATATTCATTTTTTTGTTCCACCCGATGGTATCGCACCATATCGTTTGCACGACCACTTGTGCGGGCAGAAATCCATTAGTTATACAGTTTTACCCTTGTACATGTCAGAGTAATACTTCTCGTACTCGCCACATGTGATGTTATCCATCCAGGCCTCGTTCTCCAAGTACCACTTAACAGTCTTCTCGATACCTTCCTCAAACTGGAGCGATGGCTCCCAGCCGAGTTCTTTCTGGAGCTTGGTTGAGTCAATGGCGTAACGTGCATCGTGACCAAGGCGGTCTGTAACGTATGTGATTAGGTCGAGGTCGGCGCCCTCAGGACGACCAAGCAGACGGTCAACGGTCTTGATGACGGTCTTGATAATATCGATGTTCTTCCACTCATTGAAGCCACCGATGTTATAGGTCTCAGCAATGGTGCCTTTGTGGAAAATGGTATCGATAGCACGCGCATGGTCAACCACATACAGCCAGTCACGCACATTCTCACCCTTACCATATACTGGCAATGGCTTGCGGTGACGGATGTTGTTGATGAAGAGTGGGATCAGCTTCTCTGGGAACTGATAAGGACCATAGTTGTTCGAGCAGTTGGTCACGATGGTTGGCATGCCGTAAGTATCATGGAAGGCTCTCACGAAATGATCACTCGAAGCCTTCGATGCAGAATATGGTGAGTGAGGATTGTACTTCGTGGTCTCGTAGAAGAAATCCTTACCGTATGCCAAGTGATGCTCCGAGCTCGAAGCAGTAGTGGTGAATGGTGGTTCGATACCCTCAGGATTAGTCATCTCAAGAGCACCATAGACCTCATCGGTAGAGATGTGGTAGAAGCGCTTCCCCTCGTACTTCTCAGGCAATGACTCCCAGTATAGCTTAGCAGCCTGAAGCAATGACAAAGTTCCCATAACATTGGTACGAGCGAAGGTGAATGGGTCTTTGATACTTCTATCCACATGCGATTCTGCAGCCAAGTGGATGATACCATCAATCTTCTCATCCTGCATCAGCTGATAGAAGGCATCAAAGTCGCAAATGTCCATCTTGACGAACTTATAGTTTGGTTTGTCTTCAATATCCTTGAGATTTGCAAGATTACCTGCATAGGTCAACTTATCAAGGTTGATGATGTTATACTCTGGATACTTGTTTACAAAAAGGCGGACTACATGACTTCCGATAAAACCAGCGCCACCAGTGATTACGATATTCTTCATATAATACTTATTGATTTTTCAGATTGTTAATACACTTCTTCAAGCTCTCTGTCCAGTAAGGAACTTTAATTCCAAAAGTTTCCTTGATCTTAGTCTTATCCAAAACAGAATAAGAAGGTCGAGTCACTGGGCTTGGGAACTCATTGCTATGACATGGCTGGACTTCACACTCTGTCTGGCCAGCATATTCAGCAATCATCTTTGTGAAGTCAAACCACGAGCAAACACCCTCGTTCGAATAGTGATAAACGCCCTCTACAGGATTCTTCAAAGCTGCAACTATAGCAGTAGCTAAATCCCATGCGTATGTAGGAGTGCCACATTGATCAAAAACCACCTTGAGCTGTGGCTTGGTAGCTGTGAGGTTGAGCATCGTCTTGCAGAAGTTCTTACCAAACTCAGAATAGAGCCATGCAGTGCGGATGATGATATACTTGCAGCCAGTTGCAATAATTTTTTGTTCACCGAGAAGCTTTGTAGCACCATACACACCTGTAGGTGTACCAGTTTGATCTTCCCTACATGGTGTATTATATGGTTCCTTGCCAAACACATAGTCAGTAGAAATCTGAACAAGCCAACCATCAACATCCTTCATTGCCTTGGCAAGATTCTCAGGAGCGGTTGCATTCAGTTTTTCAACCAATGCATACTTCTCCGGATCCTCAGCGCCATCTACATTCGTCCATGCCGCACAATTCACAATAGCGTTTACATTGTACTCTTTGACCATCGCACGAATAGCTTCCAGATCAGTAATATCAAGGTAAGTAGTCTCAAGACCCTCCACCTGATTCACATCCGTGAAGATGTACTTATCAGTACTCTCTTTGCTAATGATTCTCATCTCATTCCCGAGCTGGCCATTAGCACCTGTAACCAATATATTCATAGGGGCTTAATCAAGGTTAGGGTTACCATTATTTTCTTTTAGTTCATCAATTACCTTCAGCAGGTACTGACCATACTGATTCTTCAACATAGGCTTTGCTAATTCGCGCATTCGCTCCTCGCTGATCCACCCCTGGCGGTAAGCAATACCTTCAAGGCAAGCCACCTTCAAGCCTTGGCGCTTCTCCAGCACCTCAATGTAGGTGCTCGCCTCAGAAAGAGAATCGTGTGTGCCAGTATCGAGCCATGCAAAACCACGACCAAGGGTCTGTACCTTCAGTTCGCCATCTTCGAGGAACTGCTGGTTGACAGTAGTAATCTCATACTCGCCACGAGCAGAAGGCTTGATGTTAGCAGCAACTTCAACCACCTTGTTTGGATAGAAATACAATCCAACTACTGCATAGTTGCTCTTAGGATGCTCAGGTTTCTCCTCGATAGAAAGGCAGTTGCCTTCCTTATCGAACTCAGCCACGCCATAGCGTTCAGGATCATTCACCCAGTAGCCAAAGACAGTTGCCTTCTTGTCCTCCTCAGCAGTACGGACAGCCTCCTTTAGCATCTTGGTGAAGCCAGCACCCTGGAAGATGTTATCTCCAAGGACAAGACAAGCCGAATCTTCACCAATGAACTCCTTGCCTATGGTAAATGCCTGTGCAAGACCATCCGGAGAGGGCTGCTCTGCATAAGTAAAGTTCACACCATAATCAGAGCCATCCCCCAACAGACGCTTGAACCCTGGCAGGTCGTATGGAGTACTAATGATAAGAATATCACGGATACCAGCCAACATCAATACCGAAATCGGGTAATACACCATCGGTTTGTCATAGATAGGCATCAACTGCTTGCTGATGCCCTTGGTGATAGGATACAATCTTGTACCTGAACCACCGGCCAAAACTATTCCTTTCATAATTGAATATTTTCGTCTAATTCATCGCAAGCAGTCACTAATAATGTGACTGCTATGACAGCTTATTTTTGATTCAAAGAATAATTATTTATGCTGCACACTCATTTTTACTGATAGTGTAAGCTTTCATGAACTATTCTTGTAACAAACTCTTTAGTTCACTAGAAAATTTATATGTAAAAACATCTGCTCCATCAGCATTCATGTGAACCGAATCAAAAAAATAATCTTTATTATAGGTTAATGTTGAATCACAATAATGAGAAATGAATGGAATACCATTCTTTTTCGCAACATTTCTAGCATATTCGAACTCATAATCATCTTTTTTTAAATAACTGGGAGAAATTGACAGAATTAGTTGAATGTTTTTTTCTTTACATATATCTATAATGCGATTCAAACACTCTACTTTAACTGAGTCATAGTCCAAAGGATATCGTTTTTCTTCAATCTCAATATCATAATTCATTTTACGATATTGAGGCAAATATCCCATAATCGACTCGTTTCGTTCCATAATATTTTCTGAAATCAACTGAAAAATAGTAGAATTGAGCCTATACATCCAACTTTTCATCTTCCATTTTTCATTTGAATCAATTTTGATAAACAAAGAATCAAT
>JAZLJN010000072.1:0-29104 GCA_045617885.1 Bacteroidales bacterium
GCCTCAAGCCATTCCTTGCGTTCATTACCGAAATAGTTCTTGCGCTCAAAGCGACGGGGTTTCTGTGTAGTAAATATTGTGGCCATTTTCTTCTCTTTATTAATAATTCAAGTTTCGCACTTTAGAAACTTAAGTTAATAACCGTTCAGCTCATCATCATTGAAGAGTTTGACAACCTCTTGCTTGTCCTCCTCCTTGATCTCAATCTCGCGGAACACATCCTTTGCATTATAGGGCCGTAGGTACGCCATCCAGCGGAATCCATCCAGATAAAGAATATCTTCAGTCACCAGTTGTATTGGGGTAAGTGATGCCACTACGTCAGGCCAAAGAATGGAACGCTCCATCTTCTGATCCTTGAACCACGTGGTGAAATAGTTGCCAATCATCTGGTTCAGTCCAATCATTGTATGATCACTCTCTTCGGCAAAGTAGATGATCTGGACATTGCCTGACACATCCATCTTATGCACCTTACCATCTACGAAATAGCAGACAAGATCCACACCCGATATCTGATCATAATGCAGTGTATCCACCAGCAACTGCTGTTTCTGCAGTTCCGTGAGCGTGTCCATGTCAACGGTGAGCGTTTCGTCATGACTCTGCACCAGGAAGGCGTTCGGATGAATCATTGCTCGCTGGATGCCCTCTCGTATCACAATGGCGAAGATTGTATCTCCGGTGATCTGATACTTACTGTTCCACATCACAGGATCACCTATGAAGGTAGCAAGCGAATCCTTGACAGAATAGATCAGCGAATCACATACGCCCTGCATGTCCGAACGATAGTAACGAACGCCATGATAAGCCTGCATATAGCGTAGGGAATCAAAACGGGCAGGGATGATGCTATCTATCCTCTGCTTGATTTCGATATGAACGGAATCTGCAGGTGGAGCCTTCACCGGATTTGTCACTGACATCAAGGAATCAGGGGTGATGCCTAAAGTGTCAGCCACGGCTGTCTGCAGGGAGTCTGAAACGACTGCCAACAGATCATCAGCACTCTTCTCAACTTCAGCAAGAGGTGACACAGATGCGGCAGAACGAGGAATTACCGTTCTGATGGTATCATTGACAAAGATCGTATCTGCTGGAATCGGGACAAGCGTGGTATAGGCTTTCAGTGTATCCGCATGCAGATAGAGTGTATCACCACTGCCGTATTCCATCGCCAGCGCATGACCTGTTACATATCCCATCTGTGGCACGGAATCATTGTCCACGTAATAACCGTAGTCGCCAGTCACCTTGATACAGTTGAGCGTATCTACAGCCACTACATCCCCTTTGGCCTCTCCTATCTTATTACGCGCATCATAATACAGGATTTTACCCGTGGCATAACGGTGAGGGCTGTCTATCCAGGAATTCTGATAGAGAGTAGCCTGCTCTGTTTCGGTATTAAAATGCCCCAGACGTGTATGCACCGTAGTGGAATCATGGATGATCCGTGAAGGACCCATGACCTGAGCCAGTTTCTCGTTGAAGTTATAGCGCAGCGTATCACTGAAGAGGTAATACTGCGGTTTCAGTTTCGCGTCATTGATATTGTAAGTATGCGGAGGCATACCGCCAATTCTCTTCCAGATAGAATCGCGCTCAAAGGTTCTGCCCTGAACGTCAAACTGCAGGAATGCCAGATGAGTATCCGGATAATACCATCCCACCTGACTGCGCAGATGCACCAGCGAATCAACAATCACACCCGTCTCTGGATAATTAGCCACTGAAGCAGCACGATCGTACGTAAGATAATCCGTGTACAGATTAGTATTGGTGGTAGCCGAACGATGAATCAAATGGACATGGTCATAGAGCTGACCGAACATCGAATCACCATTGTAGTCCATGGAGTCGCAATAGACAAAGAGTGTATCGCCCTGTTCCAGCCGGACATGACCAAAAGCATTCATCGAATTGGTGGACTCATAGAAATAGGCAGAATCGCAATACATGTAGCAGGAGTCCTGACGGAAACGAACGTCGCCTCTCAGTGTCTTACGTTCAGCATCCACCGCCTGGTTGAATGACAAGGTGTTGGCATGCAGCAGATGAATCTTACGTGGTTCCTGTTCTGGCTCCACCTTCTTCTGCTGCTGCGCAAGTCCCACGGCGCAGAGTGCCACCATGCCCATTACGATGATATGTCTCGATTTCAGTCTCAAAACAACTTTGATTTGTTAATTGTTAATCATTAGTCGATTATCAGGATCATCAATCCCTCTGTCCCCATCCCGGGTACTTGAACTCATACTTTTCCCAACCCGGTTTGATACGCACGTAAGTGGTACGCTGCTTCTCGCGGATGAAGTCCTCAATGATCTTCTGGTGCAGCTGATCCTCATACAGCTCCTTCAGCACCTGATAGTCATCATAGTAAGTAGCCTTATGTCCATCAATACGCTTTTTGAGCTTTACAATGACTACCTCATCGCGGCTGGTCTTTGGATCCTTCATAATGAATGGACGACTGATCTCTCCCACTTTCATATTGACTATCTGACGAGCCACTTCTGGAGGAAGCTCATCCATAGTCATACGTGAGGAGCCTGTTCGGTCACTCATCATCAGACCACCGCTATTACGTGTTGACTTATCGCTGGAGAGATAGCGTGCTGCCTCTTCGAACGAGAACTTGGCGCTATCCAGATCTGCTTTGAGCGTATCCATACGGGCACGAGCATCTGTCAGTTCTTTGGCACTGACCTTTGGAATCAGCAGGATGTGACGGAAGTTGGCACGGTCACCACGGCGCTCAATGAGCTGGATGATATGATAGCCGAACTCTGTCTCTACAACTTTAGAGATCTTGCCTGGTTCTGTCAGTTGGAAACCTGCTGCAGAAAATTCCGGCACGTATGCTCCCTTTGCCCTGAATCCGAGCTCACCGCCCATGGCAGCACTACCAGGATCCTCACTATAAAGGATAGCAAGGGTGGAGAACTGGCTTTCACCAGAGTTGACACGCTGCGTAAAGTCACGCAGACGATTCTTAATCTCATCTACCTGCTGCTTGCTGATCTGCGGCTGCATGGCAATCATCTGCACCTCTACTTGTGTCTCGATGTAAGGAATACTATCCTTCGAAAGACGTTCATAGAAGAGACGCACCTCACTCGGTGTCACGGTGACATCCTGACAGAGTTTCTGCTGCATCTGCTGCTGGATACTCTGGTTCTTCATACCTGTACGCCACTCGGCACGTAATTCACTGATAGGTTTCTCCAGATACTCTTCCAGTTTTTCTTTTGATCCGATCTGCGAGATAAACTGGTTCAGACGAGCATCGACCTGCGACTCAACCTGCTCATCACTTACCTCAATAGAGTCAATGATAGCCTGATTGATAAACAGTTTCTGGATTGCCATCTGTTCAGGGATGACAGCATACGGATCACCATCCACACGCTCGCCCTGATAGAGCATACGCTTACGTTCAGTCTCGACTTCACTGCGAAGAATAGCCTCATCGCCTACTACCCAGATGATCTCGTCTATGATGTTGTCTGTTTGCTGTGCCAACAGTTGCAGCACACCCAGCAGCATGGCTGCCACTATAGTTAATGACTTTCGCATTCTATTACTCTTTTACTTTTTGATTCTTAACTTTGTCTCAACCCCTCTACCAGCTCTTTGCGGAAGTTCTCCCGTTTCTGCTGGATCAGCAGTTCGAGGATTCCCTGCTGTGCCCATTCAAAAGGCTGCTTCTCTCCTGCCAGACGATAATCGGTCACCACGTACTGATATTCGTAATCCTGATCAATGATATCGAATGCCCGGATAGCGAGAAACTGGCGCGGCTCCACCACGGTAACAGGCAACTGATCAGTCAAATGCGACAGACGTACCCACTGACCGTTGAAATTGTCGTACAAGGCGGCACGCTGTGCACAGAACTGCTCAAGTTCAGCCATGCAATCCTCCTTGCCCTGACTCAACTGGGTCAGCCAGGTACGAAGCTGGGTATTGCGAGTGTGCTGGGCAGGCAGTTTCACCAGGATTCCTTTCACTATCGGCTCATCAAGCTTCAGGTCCTGACCGTACTGATCATAGAATGATTTACAATCCTCTTCAGTCACGGCATCCACCTTATGCTGGAGCATCAGGTTGAGGTAAGTCTGGATAAACAACTCCTGCCGATATGCCTCGACCTGTTCTTCCAGCAGATCCTGATCAGGCAGTTCCTTGAGTGCCTGTTCAAAGAGCAGCTGATCGTCGCTCTTCGGCCCCTCACTGACTTTCTGCTCCTGACACGACGAAGCAGCTGCCAGGCAAAACGCTGCAGCTGCCATCATCTGTATGTTAGGGAAAATCTTTTTCAACGCAGTTTATCCAGTTCTTTCTGATTAATCTTAACTTCGTACTTCTGCTTGAGTTCCTCTACCCAAGCCTTCTCCAGTTCATTCTGGTACTCGGCAATGACTACGCCACGAACATCATCCACGGTCTCTGGCTTAAGGAGCAGCCTACCGTATGTCATGTAACGTGGCATCTTCTCTTTAGGAGTGAACTTCGCGTTCTTCACGTGAAGACGCTCAGCATCAACAGCCGAGTTATCGCCTGGCTTGAAGAGTCCGTTCACGATATGGAAACGTGGAGCCTTTGGATTTGGAGTCAAGATGGAATCGGTCAGGATGGTCTGACGTACAATGTCAGCTGCTGCCATGGCATCGTTGTGGTTGTAGATATCCTTGAGTGCCTGGAAGAGGTTCTCATCATCAACACACTCGATGAAAGCGCCTTTGAAACGGAGAGTCTCAAACTCAAACTCCGAACGATGGGCATCGAAATACTTCTGCAGGCCTACAGAATCCTGTGCTGCCTTATCCCACACAGCCTTGCTGCTCACCTCAAACAGCATCAATCCGTCATGGTACTCACGATAGAGGTTCTTGAACTCTGGATACTTATTCTCAAGGTTGCTGTCAGCCCAAGCCAATACTTCAGCATCGCTCCAGCCAGCTGCCACCTTCTTCAGCTTCTTGTCCTGCGCCAATTCCTGACGGCAAAGCGCCACGAACTTCGTCTCGCCAGCCTTGATACGCTCGGCATCCTTGGCGAACTGCTCCTTAAGACGGGCGTCTGCCTTGGCATCACGTGGAGCCATCTTACGCTTATCAAGCAACTTCATGATATGCCAGCCGAACTGTGTAGCAAAAGGCACTGAAATCTGACCCTTTTCCTTGAGCGAATATGCTACGTCAAGCCATTCCTTTGGGAAACGTGCATTGCGACCCAGCCATGTATAAGCTCCACCATTTTCAGCAGTATATTTGTCATCACTGGTCTTTGCACAGATCTCCTCAAAGTTTGCTCCTAACAGCAACTCCTTGTAGATAGAGTCAATCTGCTGCTTTGGATCAGCAGCGCCAGGAGCGATAGGTCCGCGCGGGATATTCTTCATGATGTGGGCTACCATCACCTCACCTTCGGTAGGACGCTTGTCAAGCACCTTGACCAGATGCCAGCCGAAACGTGAACGGACAATGGTGGTCTTACCAACTGGGGTATCGAAAGCGGCTTGCTCAAAAGGATAAACCATCTGCATCACACCAAAATATCCAAGATCACCAGCATTCTGCTTGGCTGAAGGATCCTGACTGTTGATACGTGCCAGCTGGTCAAAGTCAGCATCTCCCTCATCAACGGACTTCTGATAATCAAGCAGCACCTGATAGAGGCTATCTACGGTTGCCTGTGGGGTCTTGTCATCACAGGTCAGCAGCAGATGTTGTGCATGCACCTCATACTGGCGGCGGTCATGATACTGCTGCACCAAAGAATCGCTCCATCCAGGTATCTGAAGGTAAGGTTCAGCCAATTGTTTGCGATAGCCTGCCAGCTCATTGATGTAACTGCTCATCGTATCCACACCCTGACTGTATGCCTCTGCCACCTTCAGCTTATAGTTGACAAAAAGGTCAACATATTCGTCAAAACTCTTGCTCTCTACCGCATCCTGCTGATTATTCTTGCTGTAGAAATATTCAAACTCTGAACGATAGACCGGCTTACCTGCAATGGTCATGATCACAGGGTCTTTAGCTGCAGGCTTTGCCTCACTCAGCTGTGGAAGGGCAACAAGTGCCAACAGAGCTGCAAGACCGATTGATTGATTCTTCATATCCTATTTTGTTTTTTATTGATTCATCCTAGCGCACGCTTACATACGCGTAAAAAGCGGCGCAAAGATACGAAATTAACCCCAAAACTCCAAAAAATTTAATTTTTTTTGATATATAATAACACAAAATAGACGTAAATAGGGGCAGAAGGTATCTGTCAGGCTCTGCAAAATCTTTGTTACCAAACAAAAAAGTGGCTCGCTCACACTGAATGCTATTGATCCAAATAAAGTCATCCCCGACACACCACGGCGTATCGGGGATGACTATATTTCAGGATTGGCGTTTAGAAAGAAACTTTATCGATCTGATTTCTTACTTCTTGAAACAAACCTTTCCGTCACTGATCAGCAGACCCTTAGCCTGCTTCTCTGCACGACGACCCTGGAGGTCAAAGAGTGTAGTCACCTTAGCGCTTTCAACACCGGTAATACCTACAGGAATCTCATTCTCAACCTCAACGACATGAGTCTCATAGTAGCCCTCATCATTAGCGACAGGATTGATATAGATGATATCCGAATAGAGGGTTACACCATCAACGGTATTGCGGCTCTGCAGACCAATCTCGAAGAAGAGACCCTCATACATGTACAAAGTCAGATCACCCTTAGTACATAAAATATCCCAGCTATCATAGTCTGTGAAGTAATCTGCAGGGAACCACTCCATATCCTCATCCAAAAGATAACCATCATCAGGTGAGAAGGTATAGATGAACTCATCACCATAGACAGCCCACTCCATATTTTCATGGCGGAGGAACTCACCGTTGGTACCCACTGCAGGGAAATAAGCACGGAAAGCATACTGTCCATAATCATCCATGAAGCCAGCAAATTCAGAGAAGACTGGGGTCACAGGCTTTGCTATCACATCACCCTTATAAAGAGCCAGTTCTACATCCTTCATATAGGTAGAGATTTCTTCTCCAGAGCCATACTCGAGCGCAATAATCTGACCCTCGTCAAGCACATAACCATCTTCTGTAACGGTGAAGGTCAGTTCTGGAAGGCGATCGTATGAGATTGGATAGCCATCCTCATCCAATTCGAGATTGGCTATACCAATCATGTTGAGAAGATATGCGGCATTGGCGCCCATGAACTGACCAGAAGGAATGGTTACCTTACCGTCAGCAATCGTACCCTTCACCCAAGTGTAATAGCCACTTGCGAAACCATTGGTGTAGAAGTCACTGCCGTCCACATAGACCTGCACCATGTCTGAATAGATACCATTGCCCAGACCATACTTGCAGACATAATCCACTGTTTCAGCATCCTCAGGAAGCTCTACTACATCTTCACACTCAAATGGGACGAGGTTAAAAGCAATATTATAGGAGATCAGTTCATGGTCAGTATATCCATAATCAGAGACATCGGCAAAGAGACCAAGATAACACTGATCAGAACCTGTGATTGAACCATCCTCATTGATGATAAGTTCAAAAGGCTCATCTGATATTTCGCCAGTTCTTCTGTCCAGTGTACCTACAAACATATCACAGATATAGAAGTCAAAGAGGAAATACTGTGAATAGACTTTCTGTGCAGGGATGGTGATGCGGTCACCCTCACGGTTAGCCTGAATGACTACAGTCTCATTAAATGCACCTGGCAGCAATCCAGAGAAATAAGCATTGTTCTCCTCCAGCAGACCTAATACAGGAAGATCATAGTCGAAGTAGCCATCTGGATAACCATCCATTGTATAGACTGAAGGCTTGCTTGCAAACTCACCCATCACCGGACCCTCTTCAGCCGACTTTGCCTTACGGATCTGCTGGCTTGAGGTTTCTACCTTCTGCATGTCAGGTTTCTGGAACAGGGAGATACCCAAAGTACGCTCCGTTTGAGACTTCTGCTTGTGAGCAAACTGTTGTGGGGCAGCCATGGCACTCATGGTGACAGCAGCGGCTGCAGCAAAGAGTAAAGATTTCTTCATTGTATAAATATTAAAAAATGTACATATCCTGGGCGCTGTAAATATTACGCCACAAAGATATGCACATAATCAATAATATCCAAATAAAGATTGATAATTTTTCAAAAAAACATCAAAACTGTTATATTTTCAGGCAAAACACAAACTTTTTGTCACATTATGTCCTTCAGTAGTCAAGTTATTGCCTACAATAGTCATCATATAGCTGCTGCACTCGTGCTACTTTCTCCTGGCGCGACAAGTCTGCCTCAATCCAATGAATCTTGATACCGCGACGTTCCATACCGCGGAACCATGTCATTTGCCTTTTGGCGAACTGATGTATTGCAATCTCCAGCTGACGCACCATCTCATCATAAGTCAGTTCACCGGTCAGGTACAGAGTCAGATACTTATATTCCAGTCCGTAATAGATCAGGTCCTGTGGTGGGATATGGCGCTCATCCAGAAGCCGGCGAACCTCATCAACCATTCCTGTCTCCAGACGCTCATGCAGACGGCGAGTGATACGTTCCCTGCGCACCTCCCTATCCACCGAAGTACCTACTACCAGACTCTTCACGGCGGGATAACCTGTGAGTTGCTCGGCATGGGTACGATAGTAGTCACGTATCTCAATCTCTCGGATGGCACGCTTGGCTGTATCCGTATCGGTTTGATTATGCAGTGTCTTATAGCCCTTGAGTATCTCTGTCAATTCGGCAAGACTCTTTCCTTCAAGCTGTTGACGCAACGCGGGATTCTCCGGCACCTCATGCATCTCGTAACCACGCAGTATAGACTCTACATACAGCCCGGAACCGCCGCAAAGCACAGGTACGAGTCCGCGCTCCACCATCTCATTATATACCAGATGGAAGTCTCGCTGGTATTCATAGATGCTGTACTTGTAACCAGGCTCGCGGATGTCTATCAGATGGCAAGGCACTGTCCGGAGGATGTTTCCCTGATCATCACGCACAACGTAATCCTCCAGATCCTTGCCCGTACCAAGCGTCATATCACGATACACCTGACGGCTATCTGCAGAGATGACTTCTGTATTGAATGCCAAGGCTACATCTACGGCGAGACGCGTCTTGCCAGAAGCTGTGGGACCTACTATAGTAATCATGTTCTCAATCAGTTATTTCAATTATCTCTCCATCAAATGCCAGTGAGACACTGTCAAGCAGCGACTTGGAGAAACGTCCACCCATCTCCACAATGAGACGGTCACGGAACTCTCTGTGCAGACCGATGTCATGACTCATGTGAGTAAAGAGTGTCTGACGTGGCTGGAGGCGCTCCACCACTTCCAGCGCCTGCTCAACGCTGAAATGGGTAGGATGTTTCTGCCATCGCAGGGCGTCAATGATCAAGGTATCTATCTGAGTCAACTTTGCATATTCCGATTGCGGCAGATGCGTACAGTCCGTCAGATAAGCCAGATTTCCAATGCGATATCCAAGTATAGGCATAGCGCCATGGAAACAGCGGATGGCTTCACAGCGTGTCTGTCCGATATAGAAAATCTCCTGGCGTCCGCCCGTTCCCTCTGCAGGCAGGGCAAAAGTTGGCATAATCTGACCCTTGCTGTGATGTGCTGCCTCCAGGTCAGTCTTGTTATCCACCTCCAGCCTTCTTCTCTCCAGCCTTCTGTCTGCATCAGGATGTAAAGTATGCAGTTCCAGTTTGGGGACTCCCGGATAGCGGTGCACAAAGATATAATCCCAGCGAGTAAGCAGAGCATCACTCATCAACTGGTCAGCGTAGGTCTGCAGAGGCTGTGCAAATGCCCATGGCCGGAGATCATCCAGACCGAAGCAGTGATCAAAGTGATTGTGCGTAAGGAGCAAGGCGTCCAATCGCTGAATCTTGGTACGCAGTGCCTGCTGACGCATGTCTGGTCCGCAGTCTATCAGTATGTTGCTTCCGTCAGATGCCTCTACCAGGGCACTACAGCGCAAACGGCTATCTCGCGGATCTGCCGACTGGCATACTTCGCACTGACAGGTAGGAACTGGGACTCCGATGCTGGTTCCCGAACCCAGAATAGTTACTCTCATAACTCAAATACTTATTCTTTACCCGATTTTTTACATAGGGGTTATAAGGATTGTTATCAGTCCTCCTCCCCCTTAAGTTCGAGCAGTGACTTGTACTCCTCGTTCTCTGGATCCTGTTCGGCATAAATGGCGATAGGCAACTGTGGCAGACCAGCCAGCGCATCATTCAGTCGCTCTCCGAAAGCGGCTGTATTACGCGCAATGAATATCCAGTCACGCTTGCCCTGACCTGTATATACGCCGGTGAGAATAGCCAGTTTATCTTTCTCCATAGCCTTACGGAGACGCTCTTCTACCGCCTCCATGATTTCAGCTTCGTGGTCATTGGCAGGCAGACCCTTCACATCCTTCTCGTATGTCCAGGTTACTTCGATACGCTCTTTCATCTTACCGGACTTGACAAATTCCTCTATGTCCGAACGACCAGAGATGAAGGTGTAAGTACCATCTTCGTTCTCACTCAATGCAGTGAACCATTTATCTGTAAGTTGCATAATATCGTATGTATTTTATCTTTAAGTAAATGATCAAAAATAACTATATGTATATAGAACACGGATTGAACGGATCAAACGGACAGGACGGATAGCTCTGGCTTCCATTTACAAGTTGTGAATTCTGCCGCAAGAGTCCGTGACACGCATCTACGAACTGTGAAATCCGTCCCCAGAACCATTGGCGTCCATTTATGAGTTGTGAAATCCGTCCCCAGGACCATTGGCACCCATTTATGAGTTGTGAAATCTGTCCCCATGTCCATTGGCGCCCATTTATGAGTCGTGAAATCCGTCCCCAGGACCATTGGCGCCCATTCGAAGCTCTATCGAGACTTTTCCATTACACTTGGCAGCGGTTGGGAGAGCTCGAGACTATTTTATTCAATAACGCCGCTCAATGAGAGCGCCCGGATAATAGTGTGCCAGAATCTCTTCTGCCTTGAATCCGTGAAGAGCCATGGCAGCAGCACCTATCTGGCAGAGCCCTACGCCATGTCCCCATCCTTTCCCTTTCAGGAGGAAGGTAGATGCCGCCTCATCGAATGTAACATCAAACCAAGAGCTGAACAGATGACTATCAGACAATGCCTTTCGGATTAGCAGTTCTTTTCCGATTTCTACGGTCCGGTTAGTTCCCGTGATACGCAGCAGACGGATGCGTCCGGATGCACCACGCTCCAACGGTTCAAGCGAAAGTATCGTACCAAGTCCAAGTTGCAGTTTCCGTTCTACCAGTTCAGAGAGTTCCGTCTGTGTGTAACTAACCTCCCAGTCATGGTAGTCAATGGTCTGCTGGTCATAATGATTGAGCACCTCATGCATCACAGCCTCCAGTCCTCCGGGCAGTTGTGCAATGAAGGCAGGGTCGCAATAGGGATCCTCCACAGCCTGAAGGTAGGCATAATCCTGATCCTGCCAGCAGGTAGAGAAGAGTTCTGTCCGTCCACCACAACACTTACTGAAACGGGCATCGCATATTCTTCCCTCCGAATCTGCCAGTACCATACCACGGGTCTCCTGTATCGCCTGTTCCACAAGAGGAGAGGTCTGACGTACAATACCCTGATACCTTTGGCAATGGTCATCCGCGCAGACGTCAAACAGATGATGATCATCATGATCCCAGTAGCGAATGATTCTCTCAGAATCTGCTGTTTCGGTTTGTTCTGCAACCTGTTCGGATTGTGATTGATGATGCTTATTCTCTATCTGTCTCAACACCCAGCTACGGCTGATGATGGCATGCGCCTTGAGCAGTTCGAGCGAATTAGAGGCAGCCATCTCACTGGAGATTACACTCTTCAGATACTCCTCCACTGGCACCAGATTGATAGCATGCAGCTCTCCCTCACGGGCTATGATGTGCAATGAACCACGGAATATCTGATCCTCCTGCTGCTCCCAATGGAACTGCTTGCCTATGGTGACACCTTCGAGGGTGAACGGTTCGGTCGTGCTCCAGTATTCCTGCATCTCTACTGCCTCTGCGCGGTTGGAACCATAATCCATCACATCCTTCATCTGGTCTTCTGCCAGATAATTCATAGAATGGGTACGCTCTTCTGCCGAGAACCTGATCTGCTTTCCCTCCATAATGCCTACGTGAATCATAGGCTCATGACGCCAGCATTGTTCCAGCAGATCCTGCAGCAAGGCAGGGGTCATCTTCTGAAAATCCTCCTCACGGCACAGTGGTACAAGACCGCAGAACTCCAAGGCTGCCGGACTGATGATGACCTGCTCACTGGCAGGCAGATCAGAGCCCTCGGTACCGGCATAATACTGACGGGGACGATGACAACGCCTGTCTATCACCAGCCAATATGCCTCCGATCCCTCTGTCCATGTCAGGATGTTCTTATTGTCCGATTCCTGCAGGTTGGGCAACATGCGGCTGACGCCCATCTGCCTACGCTGATCTTCACTCCATCGCAACAATGGAAGCGACTGCTTGGGTACTGCCTGAAAATGCATGTGATCAGGCGCACTGGCTCCAGAAGAGGCTCCATTGAAGAAGATGACATAATCCGGGAAAAGATCGGCAAAGAATGCCATATCCCAGACTCTCTTGCCAAATTCCTGACGTGTGTGCTCCTTGGCAATGATTGTGAAGTGGTGGTCAACGATAGGATAAGGATTAATCGCAACGATATAATCATGCTTCAAAGGCAACGTCTGCACCTCTGCCTGCAGCTGTTCCTTTGGCAAAGCATGCTGACAGAGGAAACAGGGACGCTCCTCTCCCACCTTTCCGTCTGCCGAAATCTTGGCTTTGGCGCTCTTGGCTCGGGCGGGATTGTAGGTCAGCAGATACTCTTTGCCATCCAGCATCAGAGTACGGGTCTGCGCCTGTTTCAGTGCGTCATACCGTTCACGGCAGTCTTTCCAGAGTGGCAACTGCTGCTCAAAGAGTGAATCCAGATTCATATAAATAACAATTCAAGATTTTTCTTATACAAAGCTTATCTCAAAAGCTCCTGCATTTTTTTATTTCTCCAACAAAGGAAATCAAAATAAATCAATTTTTGATATATCTTAAATCAATCTTAGATACATGATAAACCAATTTTTGATACATAATGTTGATTTCTTTTGATTTCCTTTGTCGGATTATTATTCCAAAACATTCATCTCCTTTGTCGGATCATTATAATGGAGGAAGACAGTTTTGACTTACGTAAACTAATTTTTCTTCTTACCATGGGTCCTCGCCATCAGTTCAATGGTACGGATGCGATCCTTATAGAGATTATTCCGGTTGATCTTCTCCCTGCTCAAAGCGGCATCGCTGTTGCCCTCCCATCGGCGGCAGTCATACAGGGATTCATAGATTCGGCCTATCCTGTACTCTCGGCTGATTCGCAGCATGGCAGCATAATCCTCACCGTAACTGGTATTGGGCAAAGGGTGACGAAGGAGCAGCGTTCTTCTGAAGGCTCGCGGAGCACCCAGACCATTGATGCGGAGCGCATTGTTCATACCATTCTCCACCGTCCATTCCCGGTGATCGATGATACCAGGAGGCAATTCCTCCAGCTGGAAGTTGGTGAGCCTATATGACCCGACCACAGCCATGCAGTCCTGCTCACGGAAGGCATTCACGATGAGCTGCAGCGTATCCGTTCGGCTATAGATGTC
The DNA here is from genome assembly GCA_045617885.1 of Bacteroidales bacterium. GTDB lineage: Bacteria > Bacteroidota > Bacteroidia > Bacteroidales > UBA3663 > Liminaster. The sequence continues at coordinate 13,768 of JAZLJN010000072.1, forward strand.
ATCGCTATCCAGCTGTACCACATAATGACCGCACTGTCCTGAAGCCACCGCCTTGTTCCAGCATCCGCCTATCTTGAGCGTCTGTTCCTCCGGTATGATGTGCACCACCCGTTCATCCGTCTGAACCATCTCGGCTATTGCTGCAGTAGTACCATCAGAAGAATGATTGTCCACTACGATGACATTGAATGCAAAATCCGTCTTCTGTGATAAGGCACTGCGTATGGCATCCTGAATGGTACGCACTCGGTTGAATACAGGGATTACTACGCTGGCAGTTACCTGTGATTGTCCATTCTCTCCCTCTGTATCGATAGGTTCGGCTGAACGTAAGCCGCGATGATCCACCAGCGCATGCATCCGTTCCAGCCAGGACAGGAAGACCTGTTCCTTCTCTATTTGTGCGGCTCGATTACGCGGATCCACATAGGCAAACTGTGAATTCTCACCTCCCTCCTCTTTGGTATAAGTGTAAAGAATCTCATTGAGATGGAAAGGCAAGCCATGCTCTGACAGACGGAGACGCAAATCGTACCAACGTGCATACTTCAGTTCGGCATTGACCAGAGGCTCCACTTCATCAAGCAGATCTTTCCTGATCATCACCAGCGGACCGAAGTCAAAGTCATCCCTTACAGAACCCTGCTGATAGTCAATACACTCACACACCTCCATTCCGTTGTCAGTGTGCTCTCTGAAATCGGTGTAAACGAATGGTGCTCCTGTGTCCTGAAGCACATTCGCCATTCTGCGGATTTCCTGTTCAGTTATCTCTATCTTACCTGGCAGCAACTGCCTGATTACATATTCCATGGCTAAAACATTCTACGTGCTCCTCTATAGCGAGCAGCATAATACTCTGCATTTGACTGGTCAATCTGTATTCCTGTTCGGGCGGCATGAATGAAGGAGAATCTGCCCGTAGCCGGGTCAGCTGAGACTACGATTCCCACATGTCCCACTTCCTTGCTCTTGCGGTTCGAGCCGGTCCAGAATACAAGGTCACCCGGACGCAACTTATGGGTATCACTGATCTCCTGACCATGCAGAAACTGGTCACGCGAAGAGCGTCCCAGCGTAATGCCGTTCTGGGCAAAGATATACGAGGTGAAACCCGAGCAGTCAAAACGGTCTGGTCCCATCCTGCCCGCTCCATATTTGCATCCGATATAATCCTTTGCCATCGTTACAATATCATAGCACAGCATGGGAATCACCGTCTCTACGTAATTGTTTCGATGCAGCTGACTGGTCACCTCATCAGGCACCTTTTCACCCAGTGCCAGCAGCGAATCAGCGATGGCACGCAGGCGGACGGTATCGGTCTCGGCATGCCAGTCATAGGACTGCCACCCATAGTCATCTATATAGCCATCCTTCCATGTGTATTCGCCATACTCCATATCATTGTCTGACGAGGCACTCTTGCCTGCAGACGTCCGCACATGTCGCATTATTGAACATCCAGAAAGGAGGCTCAAGGCAAGGAGTATAGTAGCGAGGGTTATCGTATTACTGCGTCTTCTTGTCATCTGATGTGGGTTGATCCAATTGGTGAATGTCCTCTACACCGAACTTCCGCTTCATTGCCTTAAGGCTGAATTCACAGCCGCAATAGAGCTGATTGTAGAAATTATTCTCTCGCAGCAACTCATTGCGCCGCTGCTGCAGTCCGCCCTTACGCCAGTTACGGTCATCAAAGCGTACCTGCATTGCCGAACCAGCATTACCGTTTACCTGCGACTCTGCCCAGCGTCCGGCTTCGTTGATCTGGTCAAGCGATTTCCATCGGCTCGACGCCAGCGTGGTGGTAAATTCCTCTATGCCCTGTTCCCTTGCCTTCTCTGCAGCCTTAAGCAGTCGTTGCTTGAAGCATAGCAGACACCTGCCGCCGCGTTCAGGTTCAGCCTCCATGCCCTTGACCTGACACCGCCATGATTCATGGTCATAATCGCCGTCTATGATAGTCAGGCCCAGCTGCTGTGCGTAACGTGTACACTCATTCTTTCGGATCAGATATTCCTCTTCGGGGAAGATATTCGGATTGAAGTAGAAGAGTGTAGGCCGAACGCCATTGGCAAGCATCCACTCGATGATGGCGCTTGAGCAAGGGGCACAGCAACAGTGAAGCAGCACTTGTTTCTCGGTAGTGGACATAAACAGAAAATTATCTCTTCAGTTATAACAAATGGAAAGGTGCCATCAGCTGGTTATACCAGTCGGAGCGATTACGGTCAGCATCACGCATGCAGCAGAGATGCTCCTGTGGCACAATCATTGATCCTTTGCGATGCACCAGGACAAAACGCTTCGGCTCTTTCTCAGGCACGGACTTTACCTTGTAGATATCCTGAAGCCACAGGCCATGGAGCAGACACTGGGTCATAAAATCATTCAGCACCTCCGGCGGTATGCACACTGAGAAGAGTCCTCCTTGCCGGAGGAGGCGGAAAGCACCGTCAATCAGCACTGGGAACGGAAGGCTGGAGGTATGACGGGCACGGGTACGCCCCAGATCCTCACATTCCAGACTCTTATCAAAGTAGGGAGGATTACACAGTATGGCATCAAAATGCCCCTCCTGCCTCTCCTCACTTGCCAGATAATCCTGGAAAGAGGAATGAAGCAGTGTGATGCGCTCCCCGAAAGCTGATGCAGCGAAGTTCGTCTGGGCATCCAGCACCGCGTTGTCATCTATCTCAATGGCTGTAATCTGGGCTGACGGACACCGTTGCGCCATCATGAGCGAGAGAACACCCGTTCCTGTGCCAATATCCAGAAGGCGCAGCGTCTTTGCTCCATCTTCTGCCGGGGGCACACCAGCCAGGGCGCCCAACAGGTCGCTGTCGGTGCCCACCTTCATGGCAGCATGGCGCTGGTTGATGGTGAACTGCCTGAACTGGAAGAAGTCCTTCTGTCGCATCCGCTAATTACTCCTCGCCCATGAACATCGGATCCCAAGCAGGAAGTAGCGTTGGCTTTTGCTTAAGCATCTCCAGGTACTTGGCATCAACGTAACGCTTATTGACCACCAGACGGAACATATAGTTGTCAAACCATTCGTCGGTCATGATCAGATGACCGCGATAGCCGCTGGCTGCACCCCATGAGTTCTCTACCATCCATTTATTGACTTTCAGATCAGTGGCAGTAGTATCCAAATCTACAGCCACCATTGTCATGGCGTGGCTCGAACCAGAGGCATGAGTCTGCACGCGCTGACGCTTGTCCATATTGAAGGTAGTGCCCAACAGGGACTCATAGTCGAAGTTCTGGAGTGAGATAGTGCCTTTCTTTCGGTCAAGATATTTAGCCACATCGCAAGAGAAATACATGGCTGTGCTGTCCTTGATTGATTCTATTGCCATAGGCTTGATCTCCTCGGCTGGCAGGTTAAGATATACCCAGTCATGGCCGTCGTAGGTATGACGATCATAGTCAATCTGATATGTCTTGTAGTATTCACGCAGCGGATCGTTCATTACCATGATGTAGTTTTCATACAAATCCTCGCCCTGCCAGTACTTCTGGTAGAATGACTGTGGGGTATATTGCTCGGTGCTTACCACCTCGCCCTTGTTATTACGCTGTGTCCAGGTGAATTCTGTAGGAGGCACACCGTATGCCAGTGTGAGGATGTGGTAGATGGTTCCCAGCATCTTGACCTTCTCCTTCTCCAGATCCTTGTTGATAGCGATGTCGCTCTGGCGGGTCTTGACGCTATTACCCTTCTCACGCAGCTCCAGACCCATCTCACGCAGTTTCCACTTCAGCAGCATGTCTATCTGGCTGGTGTTGTTCGACTGATAGTTATCCGGCATCACATCCTTTGGCACCACGCCATATTTCTGCACCAGGTCAGCCACGCCGCAGAATGTTCCGCCATCAGAGAGGGGATTCTCAAACAGCCAGTCCACCATTCGGTCATCAGCAGGTTTCTTACGGGTGTCAATGATGCCCTGCAGGAAGAGATTAGCCTTCTCCAGCTGGTCATAGAAAAAGAGATAGCACTGTGAGAGTTCCAGTTCTGGCAGCTGATACTGATTGATCGCCTTGCTGCGAAGCACATTCATGCCGGTGAAGAGCCAGCATCGTCCGCTTGATTGCTGATCCGTGATTCCCTTGTTAGGCACACGGTAAGTGAAATGATCATCCACTGCTGCCAGCGTTGAGGCATCGGTAGCCAAGACGGCAATGCTCGTATTTGCCATGGCATTGCGGATAGCCTTATCGGCAGGAGTAACGGTCTTTTGCAACTGCTGCAGCACTTCAGGTGTGATATTCTGCTGGGCTTTGAGCGTACCTGTGGCGATAAGCGACAAGGCTGCCAGTGCCAGGGTGAGAGTGTTTCTTTTCATAATCATTGTGTAATATATATATGTGGCGGCAAATTTACTGTTTTTCCCCGAAAAAAACAAGATTTGGCACCATTTTTTGAGTTTTATTGGATGATTACTTGCACGATTTTAGAAAAATTAGTACCTTTGTGGTGTCTAATTTATCATATTGCATGAAGAAGTTGCTTTCCCTTCCGCCCAATCTGGTCGATTGTTTCCATGACCTTACCCATGCCAGCCACGAGGAGTGGTTCTGCACGAATGATCCTATCGGAGCCAAGCTCGGATCAGGTGGTGGCACTACTTGGGCGCTCTGTCAGGCAGAGGAGGCGGGATGGATGAAGGAGGGTGAACGCGTCATCATCCTGCATGCCGGCGGACAGAGCCGACGCCTCCCAGCTTACGCTCCTTCGGGCAAGATTCTCACACCGGTCCCGGTCTTCCGCTGGAAACGTGGCCAGCGTCTCAGCCAGACCCTGCTCGACCTCCAATTGCCACTCTATGAAGAGATCATGCAGAAGGCTCCTCTTTCTCTCTCTACCATGATTGTCAGCGGTGACGTCTATATCCGTGCCAACCAGCCGCTGCAGCCCATACCGGAGGCTGACGTCGTCTGCTATGGTCTATGGGTCGATCCGCAGCTTGCCAAGAACCACGGCGTATTCGTATCCCGCCGCTCCACCCCTGACGTCCTGGAATACATGCTGCAGAAACCTTCAGTCGAGACGCTGGGCGAACTGATGAAAGAGCATCTCTTCCTGATGGACATCGGTATCTGGCTGCTCTCTGACCGTGCTGTGCGGATGCTTAAGGATAAGAGTCTGCGCAGTGGCAATCCGAATGGCATGAAGATCAAGGTTGAGGATATGAAATTCTATGACCTTTATTCTGAATTCGGTCTGGCGTTAGGTGCCTCTCCAAAGATTGCTGATCCAGAGTTGAATGAGCTCAAGGTAGTGATTCTTCCTTTGCCTGGTGGCGAATTCCATCATTATGGTACTTCGCCGGAGATGATCTCTTCCACACAGACCATCCAGAATTCGGTGGTTGACCAACGGGCTATCATCAAGCATGGCGTGAAGCCTCATCCCAGCATCTTCGTACAGAATACCATCCTCAAGATCCAGCTGAATGAGCACAACACGAATACCTGGATCGAAAATTCCTTTATTGGCAAAGACTGGACGCTCTCCTGCAATAATATTGTGACCGGAGTGCCAGAGAATGACTGGCATATCACTCTTACTGAAGGCATCTGCATAGATATCATTCCGATAGGCGAACGGCAGTGGGCAGTGCGTCCCTATGGCTTTACGGATCCGCATCCTGCCTGGCTGCTACAGCGCTGCAATTGTCTCCAATGCAAGAACCCGCAGGAGGAGGCGCGCATCTATCCGATTGTTCAGCATTTGGACGAAATGGGCAAGGTGCTCCGCTGGATGATTACCGGAGAACCTGCTGAAGGCGGTCAGATATGGGCTTCGGCACAGAAGATGGCAGCGGATGAGATCTCTGCCTACGCCAACCTGCGCCGTCTCACTGCCCAACGTGATGCCTTCCGTGCCGAAAACTGGAAGCAACTGGCAGCCAACTACCAGAAGAGCATCTTCTATCAGCTGAATCTTGAGGATGCTGCGCAGGAGTTCACACGCTTCGGCATCCCTGCCCCTGCCTCATTGCCCGACGATACTAACCGCATGACCCGAATCAGCGATGCCATGTTCCGCGCTCGCCTGAATCTCCCTTCAGAAACTAATTATGAGGAGAAGGCATTTGCTCTGATGCGCGAAGGGCTGACCGAGACGATGTTCCGCAAGGAGAACCCTCACCGGAGTGTCTTTGCCGACCAGATTGTCTGGAGCCGAAGCCCAGTACGCATTGATCTGGCTGGCGGCTGGACTGATACGCCACCCTACAGCCTGATGCAGGGAGGTAATGTGGTGAATATTGCAATCGAACTGAATGGTCAGCCGCCGCTTCAGGTCTTTGTCAAACCATGCAAGGAATATCGGATCATCCTCCGAAGCATTGACCTCGGAGCCAGCGAGGTGGTGACTACTTACGAGGAGCTGGAACAGTTCAACAAGGTAGGTTCACCCTTCTCTATTCCCAAGGCAGCGCTCGTGCTGGCAGGATTCTCGCCTCGTTTCTCGGAGCAGCCTTTCCAGTCGCTCCAACAGCAGCTCATGGCTTTTGGCAGCGGTATTGAGATGACCACCTTGTCTGCTATCCCTGCTGGCAGCGGTCTCGGCACCAGTTCTATGTTGGCAAGTACGGTACTGGGAGCCGTCAATGACTTCTGCGGCCTTAACTGGGACAAATACGAGATAGCCAACCGCACACTGGTACTCGAACAGCTGCTTACCACCGGTGGTGGCTGGCAGGATCAGTATGGCGGCGTGCTGCATGGCGTCAAACTGCTACAGACGCAACCCGGATGGATGCAGCAGCCGCTGGTACGCTGGTTGCCTGACACGCTCTGGACTTCGCCAGACTATGCCAAGTGTCACCTGCTGTATTACACCGGTATCACCCGCACAGCCAAGGATATACTCGGTGAAATCGTCAGAGGTATGTTCCTCAACTCTACCCAGCACCTTGAACTGCTGTCACAGATGAAGCAGCACGCTTTGGATCTGCATGATGCCATCCAGCGGGGCGACTTCACTGCATTGGGCAAGCTCATCGGCACCACCTGGGAGCAGAACCAACGTCTCGACAAGGGAACTAATCCGCCTGCCGTAGCAGCTATCACCCGTCTGATTGATGATCTCTGTCTCGGCTACAAACTGCCAGGCGCGGGTGGCGGCGGTTACCTCTATATGGTGGCAAAAGATGAGGAGGCTGCCTTACGCATCCGTAAGACGCTGACTCAACATCCTGCTAATGACAAGGCTCGTTTCGTAGAGATGACCATCAGTCAGAAGGGCTTGGAGATTTCCAAGTCATAACAACCAATATGTTATAGTTCCGCACCCTGACCAAGTGCGGATTAAAAGGGAATCTGGTGCGAATCCAGAACTGTCCCGCAGCTGTATGTCATCATTTCCACTTCAGGCAAAGCATATCACTGTCTCATGTTAACAGGACGGGAAGATAGCCTGAAGGATGACAAGTCAGAAGACCTGCTATAGCATGCCCCGACTCAAGTCCTGCGATCGACAGGAGGGGCGACTCTTCTATTTGTTAACGCAATTCTGTATGAAACATCTGTATTGCCGTACGCTGCTCGTCTTCCTGATGAGCGGTCTGATGCTGTCCGATCCTGTGCAAGCCTCTGCTTCGTCACGGGCCGATACACTGCGTCATATAGATGAGGTAACGGTGATAAGCGACATGCGCTATCATGAGACCATCCCGCCGCAGCTGCTTCGAGGCGAAGTGCTTCAACGCCTCAACGCCCATTCTGTAGCCGATGCCCTGCGTCATCTGAGTGGTTTGCAGCTGAAGGATTACGGAGGTCTGGGCGGTATCAAGACCATCAATATCCGCAGCATGGGTTCGCAGCACGTGGGCATCTATTATGATGGCATCGAACTGGGCAACGCACAGAACGGGCAGATTGACCTCGGACAGTTCTCGCTTGACAATATTGAGGAGATATCCGTCTATCATGGGCAGCGTTCAGCCATCCTGCAGACAGCCTCTGACTTTGCCAATACCGGGTCAGTATATATTCGCACCAAAGCGCCAACATCCAGACAATTACGCTTGCGCCTGCAGGGAGGAAGCAGTAATCTGGGCAGGCTCTCGCTCCTTTATGAGAATCAGCTCAATGACCATATCAGCATGAGTCTGAATGCCGAAGTCCTTTCGAGCAACGGAAAGTATGACTTCCGTTATCGCCGCCTGAATTACGACGGTTCGGTAGCCTATGACACCACTGCCACCCGCCAGAATGGTGACATCCAGGCCATCCGTGCCGAGGTGGACCTGTACGGCAGGAGTTCCGGGAGTCAGGAGGCGGAATACTGGCGTGCCAAAGCTTATTCCTATCATTCCTCCCGAGGCATTCCTGGAGCTATCGTCAATAATGTATGGCGCCGAGGGGAACGCCAATCGGATGACAATACCTTCCTGCAATATTTCTGGCATCGCGATCTGTCGGATCGCTATACGGCTCGCCTTGCGGCCAAGTATGCCTACTACGCCACACATTATCAGAATCGCGACACTACGCAGCTGCTCATTGACCATCATTTCTCACAGCAGGAACTGTATCTGACCACCACGCATGTCCTTTCGCTCACCGACAACTGGAATGCCTCTGCCAGTTATGATCTGCGCTGGAACCATCTGCGGAGTGATGCCGAAGGATTCGTTTTCCCTTCTCGCCTGACGCAGCTTGCCTCCTTTGCCTCGGCTCTTGATACCCGATTCGTACAGATGCAGGCAAGTGCAGTATTGACGCATACAGATGACTGGGTAAAGCATGGTTCTTCAGCAGATGCTGCCAATCATCTGACACCGGCATTCTTTATCAGCCTGACTCCTTATTCTGATCGGAAAAGACTGCTTTTCAAGAGTTTTATCAAAAACAGTTTCCGTATGCCCACATTCAATGATCTCTATTATACGGATATGGGCAATGCCCTGCTCAAACCGGAGAGCGCCATTCAATACTCTCTGGGAGCAGAAGGCAAAAGCAGTTTCGGTGGTGCTCTGTCTCTCTCCTGGAGTGCAGATCTCTACCACAATTCCGTACATGACAAAATCGTAGCCTACCCCAAGGGACAGCAGTTCCGCTGGACGATGCTCAATCTGGGCAAAGTACATATCAACGGCATTGATCTCCGCGCCGAAGCTGTCTCTTCCATCGGGCAATCCCTGCCCGTGGGCATACGGATGCAATATACCTATCAGGATGCCCGGGACGTGACGGATCCCTCCTCTTCCTATTATAAGGATCAGATTCCGTATATCCCTTGGCACAGCGGTTCGGTCACAGGTTGGATGCAGTGGCAAGGACTCTCTTTGAGCTATAACTTCATCTATACAGGTGAGCGTTATTGCCAGCCCGAGAATATCCTGTATAATCATCTCCAACCCTGGTACACAAGTGACCTCTCTGTGAGTGCTGATCTGAAGCAGTTCCATTGGCGACATCCATCGCGCTGCCCTGCCCTTCGCCTCACGCTGGAGGTCAACAATCTGCTTAATCAGCAATATGACGTGATCATCAATTACCCCATGCCAGGTCGTAACTTCGCACTGACGGCACAGTGGACAATTATTTAATTCATCAACAATGTATATCCGGATTCTATTCCTTCTGATTTTCACTCTTCTCTGCATCACCGGATGCCGTGAGGATGAATACGTCACCTACATGACCGATGAGGATACTGGCATCACCGCTGCAGGCAGTGAGGAAATCATCGGAATGTATCTGCTCAATGAAGGCAATATGGGTTCGAACAAGTGTACCCTTGACTATCTGGATTTGTCCGGCGAGCAATCTACCATACATTATTACCGGAATATCTACGCCCATCGCAATCCGCAGCAGGTGCTCGAACTGGGGGATGTGGGTAATGACATCCAGATCTATGGCAACCAGCTTTGGATGGTCATCAATTGTTCGAACAAAGTGGAGGTCTGCAGTGCCACTGATGCCAGTCATCTGGGTAAGGTGGAGATTCCTAACTGCCGGTACATTGCCTTCGATCAGGAATTTGCCTACGTCAGCAGTTATGCCGGACCGGTAGAAATAGGCAGTCACTGTCCGCTGGGCAGAGTATATAAGGTTGACACGCTATCGCTGCAGAAAGTTGATTCGGTCACCGTAGGATATCAGCCCGAAGAGATGGCAATAATTGGCCGTCATCTCTACGTAGCCAATAGCGGAGGCTACCGTATCGGTTCGTATGACAATCGCGTCAGCGTCATAGATTTAGACAAGATGTCCGTAATCCAGGAGATAGAGTTAGTACCGAACCTTCACCGCATGGCAGCTGACCATTACGGACAGGTCTGGGTTTCCTCCCGCGGCAACTATCTGGACCAGTCCTCCTCGCTCTGTTGGATTGATACTCGGCTGGGCATCACCGGACAGATTGATGTGCCGGTGAGTGAAATGTGTCTGGCTGGTGATTCGCTTTATTACATCGGAGTATCCTTCAGTTATCTGACGGGGAAAAACCAGATAGGCATGGGTATCATTGACGTGCGTACACGTGAGGTCATCCAGACGGATCTGTTCCATGACGAAGCTATCCAGCGCATCCAGCTTCCTTATGGCATCATTGTCAATCCCGAACAGCGCGATTTCTATCTGATGGATGCCAAGAATTATGTCAGCAGCGGCGAACTGCTCCACTTCCTCCCGGACGGCACATTCGAGTGGAGCGTCTGGACGGGCGATATCCCCTCACGGGCAGTCTTCCTGCGGGCAAAGAATCATAACAAATAATACCAAATCAAGATGCTATTACAACTACTATTATTAAATACTACGATGGCGCTGGCACAGGACTATTCACCCTTCATTGAAGCGGTGGACGAGTATGTGCCGGCTCCCGGACAGTTTATCAATACACTGCCTCTCTGGGAGGAGGGCGATGATGCCGAGACGATGGCAGAAAAGTGTACCGAGGCGATTGCTCACAACGCTGGGGGCATGATCTGTCTGGGTGCGTGGGGTGGATACGTGACTTTCCATTTTGACCATCCGCTGGTAAATGTTGCCGGATGTCTGGATCTATGCGTATTAGGAAATGCGTATGAAGGCAACAGCGAACCGGGCATCATCATGGTCAGCAAGGATGACAACGGCAACGGTTTGCCGGATGACGTCTGGTATGAGATCAGTGGCAGCGCTGATACGGATAGCCTCGGTCTGGTAATCTATGACTACGAGGTGGAGTATTCCCAGACACCCGAGGGAGAGATCGTTTGGACAGACAATCGGGAAAACTCGGGCACCATACAGCGCAATTCATTCCATCAGCAACCCTATTTCCCACAGTGGATCCCCTCTCCGCTCACCCTGCGGGGTACACGTCTGCCTGACAATGCTTCCGACCAGAGCGGCAACGGAACCTACTGGGTGCATCAGACGCTCCGCTATGGTTATGCTGACAATGTAAGCAATGATGACAGCGAGCGATGCAGCATCAATCTTGACTGGGCAGTGGATCCCGTTACCCGCCAGCCGGTAAGCCTCGACTGCGTTCACTTTGTCCGCATCTACAGCGCCTGTCTGCAGAATTGCGGCTGGCTGGGCGAAACCTCCACCGAAGTGTGCGGCGCTACGGATCTGCATCCCTCTGCCCCGCTCCAACCGGAGGCTCTTGAGCAAATCAACGTTGATGCTGTTCCTGTTCAGCTCTTTGATCTATGGGGTCGAAAGGTCAAAGATCATTCTTATCACGATAATAGTATTCAAATTTCGCACTTGCGAAACTAAAAATAAATAATAAACAATGAAAACAATCCTTCTTTCTGCAGGTCTGCTCATGACCTGCTTGGCCGCAGAGGCACAGAGCCCTGCCGTTGCAACTTTTGAAGATCTCAATCTCCCTGCCGAGAGCGTATGGGATGGTTCGGATGAGAGCATGATGTTCCAGAGTGGAGACTTTATCTTCGTCAACAATTATGTAAATTGGGGCGGATACAGCTCGTGGGACGGCTTTGCCTATTCAAGCATGACCTCTACCCAGTATGCCTCGCTCGATGATCAGTTTAATTCCTGCGTCGGCAGTGGCGTAGCTGGCAGCCAGACCTATGCCGTGGCTTATTACAGCGCCTATATGGGCACCGAACCTACTGTACTTGAGGCAGAGGGTAATGCCTTCCTGCCTACTGGTTGTTATGTGACGAATGCCGCCTATGCCTATGAGTCGATGCTCCATGGTGATGCCTATTCCAAGCAGTTCGATGAGAGCGACTGGTTCCTCCTGACCGCCACCGGCTATCTCGAAGGTGAGACCGTTGCCCAGACCTCCTTCTACCTTGCCAGCGAGGGTAATATCGTCAATGACTGGCAGTGGTTTGACCTCTCTGTCCTGGGTCTGGTGGATGAGATTCACTTTACCCTCAACAGTAGCGACACTGGCGCATGGGGCATGAATACTCCTGCCTACTTCTGCATGGATAACTTTGGCGATGACCATGGCATTACTAATATCGCGTCACACCGTACACCTTCTTCCGTTAACCGCACCTATAACCTTCAGGGACAACCTGCCAATCAGAGCAATGGACTGCTTATCAGTGATGGCAAGCTCCACTTCATCAAGTAATCCGCAGATTCTTCAGAACGTCACGAGGAAAGTCGTCCCATGTCCTTCCTTCGAGATCACCTGAATATGGCCCTTGTGCAGCGAAATAATACGCTGTGCGAGGGTCATTCCTATACCGTGACCCTCACTCACACTCCGGTTTCCTCGGAAGAAAGGCTTGAAGATAGAGCGCTGTTCGTCCATGGTCATGCCGATTCCTTTATCGGTGAAAGAAAGTGTGACGTGACCATCCTTCAGCGCTATCGTGACGGCAGAGGTCTGATCATCAGAATATTTGCAGTTATTCTCCATGAGGTTACGGAGAGCCAGCGAGAGCAGATAGTGATTGGCACGAAGCGAAAGCGACTGATCGGCATCATCGGCCATGAGCGAATCATCATAGACAATGTTGATATGGTAGCTCGAATTGGCACGCAGCAGATTCTCACGCACCTCCATGAGCAACTCATCCACACGAATCGGTTCCATCTTGATCTGCGACTGATCGTACTCCGCACGCGCCATATTGAGCAAGCCGACGATGATGTTTGACATGCGATGTGCATCGCTCAGCGCGTTCGAAATTCGCTGCTGATAATCCTCCGGTGTTCGTTCGCGCTGAATAGCCAAATCGAGTTCGCCGATGATCGAAGCCAACGGAGTACGGAGTTCGTGACTCACGTTGCTCACCAGCATTTTCTGCGAACTCAGCGCTCGCTCAATCGGGCGGATGGTCATCGTGGCAAGAATGTAGCCAACTACAAGCATAAGCACAACGGACACTATTAATATAATAAATAATGTGTGACGCAATGACTCCATATTTGCCTCTCCGTAGCCATCATGAGCGGCGGCTGTGACCACATACTTGCCTTCGTAGAGGATGCCGACGGCCTGATAACCCGCATCGGCCACCAGATCCATCTCCCCCTGCCGACAAATCTCGCTGATCATCTGCTGCGACTCCTTCACAATGTCATGCTGAGCAGCATCGTGATAGAGCATCTCGAAGTCAGGCGTATAGACAGCTACCTCCACCTCATTGATAAACTGCGTGTTATTGAGGTAAATATGCTGCATCGTCTCCGCATCTACGCGATGTTCAAGGAAGAGGTTCGCCTTAGTGATTGCCTCCGAGCGTAGGGTGTGACGGAAGGCGGTGTGACGGGCATGGTCGCTCATCACATAGACGATGATAAGCGAGACAATGAGTACGGCCGACATCAGTGCCGTATATTTGAGTGTCAGGAGTATGCGGTTATTGTTCATGGCTGAGAATAAAACCTATGTTCTTGACTAAGGGATAAAGCCTATTGTTCTTGACTAAGGATAAAACCAACGCTCGGCTTGGTATGGATGAGTTTGAGCGAATAACCCTGATCGGCCTTGCGCCTCAGGTAGTTGATATACACATCAATGAAATTGGTTCCCGTGTCGAAATGCGTTCCCCACACGGCACTTTGGATGTCGGCACGCGTCACGATCCGTCCTTTGTTCTCCAGCAGATAACGGAGCAACGAGAACTCCTTAGGCGTAAGGTGAATATCTACCCCTCCCCTTCGGCAAAGATGCCGGTCTAAATCAAGCTGCAGATCAGCACAAGACAGGATATTCGAATCCCCGGCAGGAGCTTCCGAAGTTTCTGCTTTGTTGTTTCTGCGCAATAACACGGCAATTCGCGCCAGCAATTCGCGGAAGTCGAACGGCTTAGTCATATAATCATCGGCACCCGCATCAAAGCCATCGAGCTTGTCGTCCGTCGTTCCTAAGGCGGTAAGCATCAGGATCGAAACCTTCGGCTGCTCAGCACGGATAAGTCGACAGAGATCCAACCCGCTCATCCCTGGCAGCAGAATGTCACTCAACACAAGGTCAATCTCGCTGCCGCTGGTACGGAACAGTCGCAGCGCCATCTCCGCATCATTGGCCAACAGCACCTGATAACCGGCTTCTTCTACGCCCGCACGTAGCAGTTGTGCCACGCGCTGATCGTCTTCTATGATCAAGATTGTGTACATAAGTTAGGAAAAATGAAGTTTATGGGTACAAAGATAAGGCTATTTTTCCTCCCTTCCAAATCTTTCAAATTAAAATCTTATTAGAAATAGTTACAGGTAGCACTTTTGAAAGTATCTTAGCGAGCTCATTTTAACCAGATACATGTAGCCTTTATCCTGTACCACAATCGGAAACTATTGCCACTTTTGTTTCCGCATAAAGTACCATTACGTCTACTAAACATGTATTAGTAATGTCTTAATGTTTGTATAAGTATATATTTGACACAGATATGCATTCCGTAATTAAGCCATAGCATGATTGTATTGCCATGCTTTTTTTATACTACTATGCATCTATGATCAAAAAACAAGATCTCTACCTTCTATAAAGAGCAGAATGAGGAGTGGGCGAGCAAAAGGAGCGCGATATGATCTCGCTCCTTTATAAATATAGTTATATATTTTATGCGTAATCAAACGCCAGCTCTAACTGTACGTTCTTTTTCTTACTAGCTCGTTTTGGTTGTGAATTCTCTTTTTCGATATTAAGAATCTCATCGGTATAATAATTTATACCTTCGATATTCTTATGAGAGTAGCAAGTCAGGATAGCAGATGCCAATTCTTCAGGAATTCGACTTATCGTAGGAATATGAAGCCTGCGCAGATACTGACTTTGCCAGCGAGCATAGCCGCCATTCATCTTATTGGTCATCTTGTTCAGCTGCGTACGCATGAAGTCGGACATCAACAGAGCAGCCAAAAGCTGGAGATCTCG
>JAZLJN010000073.1:0-14659 GCA_045617885.1 Bacteroidales bacterium
GGGTGTCCATGAGGTGGATGAGATGCGGAAGTGTCCGCATTCCTTGGTGTGCTCCACGTGGCTACCAATGCAGGCACAGACGTCATAGTCTCCGACACGCACCAATCGCAGTGTCTCCGAAGCGTCATCAGGGAGTTTTTCAAGGCTGACCTCGGCTGGGACATTGTCTCGGGTCACAAATTCGGTAGTCACCTGCAGGTCGGCATCAATCACGGCATTCACCTGATCCTCTATCTCCTGTACCTGCTTCTCAGTTGGGCAGACAGGCAGTTCATAGTTCAGCTTAGACTTTTTGCGTTCTACGTGAGCATTACGTGAGCGAGGGCAACCGAACATCCGGACCATGGTCTGGTTCAGGATATGCTCCGCGGTGTGGGCAGGTTGGTATTCCTGCTTGTTATGAGTATTCAGTATTGGTTCCATGGCGCAAATATAGCAAAAAAGAGAATAGAGTGGACTTTATTATTTAAAAATGTGTAATTCGGGGCAAACTTCCAAGCATTTTCTTGGAGTTTAGTAAAAAATGAGGTAAATTTGCACCCTAAAATAAAAAGAAAGATGACCCATAAGCTACTTCTATCGTCCCTGCTGCTGTCCGTAGCTTGCCTCTCACAAGCGCAGCATGTCAAGACCGAATATACCGACTTTGAGAATGACACACTCCAGCTCGATCAGGTGGAGGTGAATATGGCACGTGGCAACCGACTGAAGGTACAGCATGTCACTACCAATACTGAAATCATCGGTCAGCAGCAACTTGTGATGGCTGCCTGCTGTAACTTAGGAGAGTCATTCGTCACCAATCCATCTGTGGACGTGAACTATTCTGATGCCGCTACCGGAGCCAAACAGATTAAGCTGCTCGGTCTCAGTGGCACCTACGTGCAGATGATGACTGAGAATGTGCCCAACCTGCGCGGCGCTGCCATCCCCTTTGCGCTCGGCTTCGTACCCGGACCCTGGATGCAGAGCATTCAGGTGAGCAAAGGTGCTTCGAGCGTCAGAAACGGCTATGAGAGCACCACAGGCCAGATCAACATAGAATATCTCAAGCCTCAGGCCATTGATGGCGTTCGAGCCAATGCCTACCTGGACAACAAGCTGAAGTATGAGCTGAATCTCGATGCCAGCCACCACTTCACGGATAAATTCTCTGCCAGCATCCTCACCCACTTCGAGGACCGGCAGGAGGCGCA
Organism: Bacteroidales bacterium; assembly: GCA_045617885.1. GTDB lineage: Bacteria > Bacteroidota > Bacteroidia > Bacteroidales > UBA3663 > Liminaster. Next base: position 1,197 of record JAZLJN010000073.1, read on the forward strand.
CGACGGCAATGGCGATGGCTTTGTGGATATGCCGAAGCAACGCCAGTGGAATGTGATGCCACGTCTGGCATACGTCTCACCGGGCTGGATCAGCCAGCTCTTTGTCCGCGCCCTGCATGACGAGCGCGAGAGCGGTCAGATCGGCAAGCACACCCAGCACCTCAGTTATCAGCCCTACGTCATCGGCATGAAGACCGACCGCTACGAGGCGCAGTGGAAGAACGGTTTCCCCTTCAACGACGACCACAACACCTCCATCGCCCTGATGCTGCACGGTTCATGGCACGATGCGGAGAACAGCTTCGGATTGCGTGATTACAATGTACTGCAGAAGAACGGCTACGCCCAGCTGATGTTTGAGTCTGACCTCACCGAGCGTCACAATATCTCGGTAGGTGCCTCGGTGAATCATGACTACTTCAAGGAGCGACTGGCGAAGCACCGGATGACCTACACCGACAATAACCCGCACCCTTATGATCCGAATCCTGAATATGACCGCGGTCAGCGGTGGATTGAGACCACTTCCGGACTCTATGCCCAGTACACCTACAAGATTGACGAGATGCTCTCCGTCATGGCAGGCTTCCGCGGTGACTACAGCGACATTTACCGCTACTGGTTCTTCACCCCACGCTTCCACTTGAAGTATTCGCCCAATGAGCTCTTCACCGTGCGTGCTTCGGCTGGCAAGGGCTATCGCACCCCGCATGATCTGGCAGAAAATGCCCCGCTGCTGATTACCGGGCGTGAACCGCTGCTTCTTAACGGTGATTCACAAGAGCAGGAGGAGGCTTGGAACTATGGTCTCTCTTCCTCACTCAGCATCCCTGTCGGCGGTAAGGACCTTGAGCTCAATGCAGAATACTATTACACCAACTTCCTGCACCAGATGGTCATTGACCATGAAGAGCAGCATGAAGTAATAGATGATAATCACCTCCTTATCCAATATCTGACCTTCAGCAAACTTCATGGCAAAAGCTATAGCCACACGCTGCAGTTAGATGCCAGCTATCCGCTCATTGACGGTCTTACTGCCCTGGCTGCCTTCCGCTATAATGACGCGCGGACCACTTATCTGGATGGCAAGCTGCACCAGCGTCCGCTCACTTCACGTTACAAAGGACTTTTGACCCTCTCCTACAAGACTCCGCTGGAGTTCTGGCAGTTCGACGTCACCGGCCAGCTGAATGGTCCAGGCGAGCTCTACGATCACCAGACGGAATACCCTACTTACTTCCAGTTGCAGGCTCAGGTGACCCGCGAATTTGAGCATTTCAGCCTTTACGTCGGTGGTGAGAACCTCACTAACTACAAGATCAAGGATCCAATCTTCCATGCCGACAATCCATGGTCGCAGCTGTTCGATGCTACTCAGGTGTGGGGGCCTGTGGAGGGTGCTATGTTCTATGCTGGCATCCGAATCAAGTTCGAGAAAGATTGACAGAGGACAGAGAACAGTTAACAATTAACAGTTAACAATTAACAGTTAACAGTTAACAATTAACAGTTAACAGTTAACAATTGGGTTCATGAAAAGGACAAGAATCATACTTGCTATGCTTACCTGCCTGTTGCCACTCGGATTGTGGGCGCAGATGAGCAGCTTTAAGTTCAACAACAAATACAACCACCAGCTCTATACGGATGCCGAGGGTGTAATTGATGGGGATACCATTCGTGTATCTGTGGCGTGTATTGGCAAGTGGCTTACACCAAGCTTCAAGCTCCATGAGGGTGATGTGGCGTACATCAATAGTACGGCACAGGAAAGCAAGGTCAGCAGGCTCTCTTTTAAGGATCCTGTGACCTACCACGTGGAGAACGAGGCAAGCGGCTTCCAGCATGACTACACCGTGGTGGTTGACTTCCTGACTGATCATGCTACGGGAGAGTATCGCATTCCAAGCATTTACATCCAGACAGCCGACGGCAAGCTCCCTTTGAGCAAGACCACCTACAAGGATGCCACAATCAGGATTGACGGCGGGGGTGTGTTCCCCGACTACGAGGAGGCTGCCATGCAAATAAGAGGCAGGGGAAACTCCAGCTGGAACAACGGTAATAAGAAGCCTTACCGCCTGAAGTTTGCAGAGAAAGGCAAGCCTTTCGGACTGGCAAAGGGCAAGAGCTGGGTGCTCCTTGCCAACAACCAGCAAAAAAGCGCCCTGTGCAATGCCATAGCCATGCAGATTGCCGGCGAAGTGGGTACGGTGGCATGTAACCATATTGTACCTTGTGAGCTATACATCAACGACGAATACCGCGGCCTCTATAACTTCACAGAGAATCCTGGATTCGGCAATAACAGCATCGACCTGGACGACGAATCCAAAGCCGTACTGCTTGAGCTTGACTCCTATTATGACGAGACTTACAAGTTCAAGGACTGCTATTTCAATGTCTGCACGAATGTCAAGGAGCCGGACTTCACAGATCCATCCTCTACGGAGTTGACCTTCAATGGCATCAAAGAACATTACAACGCCTTCTGCCAGGTACTCAAGAGGGGGACTGACGAGCAGCTGGTGCAGAAGCTTGACGTAGTTTCGGCAGCCAAAGCAAGATTTGTGACGGAACTAACACGCAATACGGAGGTGCAGCATCCCAAAAGCTGGAAGCTGTATAATGCCGATATTACCGAGCCAGACAGCCTCTATGTATTTGGTCCGGTGTGGGACTTCGACTGGGCATACGGCTATGAAGGTACAGGCGAGTACTACAAACACTCAAGTAAATCGGACCTTTTCCAGGGCATGAGCGCCTGGAATACGGGGTATCCCTACTTCAATCAGCTGTTCCGCGGATTTGACTCCGTAAAGCGTGAGTATTACCGCCTGTGGGTCCAGTGGCAGCAGCAGGATGGACTGGAGGAGCTTTGCGACTTCATTGACTGCTACTATGACTACATCTCCTCTGCCCTGAACCATGACAAATCCAAGTGGCATGACAATACGAACTACAGCAGCCAGAAAGAGACTGCCAAACAATGGTTGCGTACGCGTGCCGACTATCTGTATGGCAAGGCAGATGTCTATGAGCTTGACGGCATTGAGCAGATTATGGAGGAAGGCTCGCAAACGCATTATGACATCCTTAACCTGAACGGATGCCGAGTGCGAAGCATTGCATCCGAAGAGAACCTCACGGACCTACAGCTTCCTGCTGGCATCTACATCATCAACCACCAGAAAATCATCATCCGATAACAAACCGATTATACATTTTAAATATTATATATTATGCGTAAGATTATCACTCTTTCACTTTTATCTCTCATGGCATTCAGCGCCATGGCAGAGAACATCAAGACTCTCATCTACACCCCTACCCCAGTAATGACTTGTCAGAACTGTGAGAAAAAGATCAAGACCAGTGTGCGTTTTGTCAAGGGAACCAAGCGCATTGAGACCTCGCTCAAGGATCAGACCGTCACAATCACATACGATGCTGACAAGGCAAAGCCAGAGGATTATGTCCAGGCTTTTGCAAAGATAGGCCGCAAGGTAGAGGAGGTTTCGGCTGATAAGAAGGCTGTAAAGGTAGTCAATGCTGCCGACAAAGAGGTCAAGAAAGCAGACAAGGAGGCTGTGAAAGTGGCCAACACTGCCGACAAAGAGGTCAAGAAGGCAGAGAAGCAGGCTGTAAAGGTAGTCAATACTGCCGACAAGGAGATTCAGAAAGCAGAGAAGAAGGCTGTAGTCACTCCAAAGAAAAAATAAATGCAGAAGATTCTTTTTGTCTGCCACGGAAATATCTGCCGCAGCCCTATGGCAGAATTCATAATGAAATGGCTCGTGGCAGAGGCAGGTTTGACCCACGAATTTGAGATTGCTTCAGCCGCCACCAGCACCGAGGAGATAGGCAATCCCGTCTATCCGCCAGCCCGACGCAAACTGGCAGAACACGGCATCCGCTGCGATGGCAAGACGGCACGCCAGCTTCGCCCCAGTGACTACCAGTACTATGACCTGCTCATAGGAATGGACAGCTACAATCTGCGTAATATGCAACGCATGTGCGGAGGCGATCCGGATCATAAGATATGCCTGCTCATGGACTTCACCTCACGTCCGGGAGAAGTGGCTGACCCTTGGTACTCCGGGGATTTTGAAGCCACTTGGCGCGACTGTCTTGAGGGTTGCAAAGGAATCTTGCGGGCCAAATGTTAAAAAACAAAACTCTATATGTTAAAATACGGGTGACAAATAGGTAGAATAAAGAAAAATACCTATATTTGTCCCCGTATTTTTTACTTACATGTTAGATTACATCAATCTCTGTAAGAAGTTTTGATACACATTTTTGAAGTTTGTGACTATCTGTTAATTGAAGTTTTGTAATCCGAGACTTTATGTTCACCACGATAGCCCATCAAAGAAAGCAATAAGGATAATACCATCATTTATCTCATTTCTTACATTACTAATTTAATTACCAAAAAAACAACTTATGAAAACAAGGCTATTGTTTTTGTTCGCGTTTTGTCTGATGTGCTGCACCGCAGTGTTCGGACAACGTGTTGTCAAGGGTCAGGTGGTTGCCGAAAAGGATGCCGAACCACTGATCGGAGTAGCTATCGTCGAGAAGGGTACAGGCAATGGTACCGTTACAGACATTGACGGCAACTTCTCACTTAAGGTTAATGACAAGGCCGTTCTCGTGTTATCTTATGTAGGTTATGTAACCCAGCAGATTGAGCCAAAGGGGAATGCCCCTCTGACCATCCGCATGGAGGAGGACAACAAGATTCTGGATGACGTAGTGGTAGTAGGCTACGGTGTGCAGAAGAAGAGTGATGTGACCGGATCTATCGCATCTGTCCGCAGTGAAGACCTGCAGAACCGTTCGACATCAGATGCTGCCAGCGCCCTCATGGGTAAGGCTGCAGGCGTACAGATCCTGAACGCTTCAGGTGCTCCTGGCGATGGTGGACAGATTCGTGTACGCGGCTATTCTTCAAACTCGGGCAACATCGGCCCACTGATCATCGTGGATGGCTTGAAGGTATCTGATATCAGCTACCTCGACCCAGAAATGATTGAGTCAATGGAGATTCTGAAGGATGCTGCTTCGGCTGCTATCTATGGCGCACAGGCAGGCAACGGCGTTGTGCTCATTACTACCAAGAGCGGCAAGAAGGGCACTGGCAAGATCTTCTACAACAACCAGTTCTCGCTCAACTCTCTCTCTCGTGACCTCAAGATCATGAATGCTGAGCAGTATATCCAGTTCGGCAAGGAGTTCGGCTGGCTTTCTGACCAAAACCTCAAGGACGTTGGCTACAATGGCTGCGACACTAACTGGGGTGACGAGGTATTTACTCCAACCTGGACTCAGCGTCACACCGTAGGCTTCCAGGGCGGCAATGATCAGGGTCACTATTACCTCTCGCTCAACAATATTGATTACAATGGTATCTTCAAGGGCGATAAGGATGTGTTCAAGCGTCTCACCCTTCAGGTAAATGCTGATTATAAGATTAAGAAGTGGCTTCAGGTAGGTACTAACACCTCTATTGAGAAGCGCTCTTCTAAATCAGTCTCTCAGCATTCAGACAATGGTTCTGCCATGCTGGCTGCCGTTACTTCATCACCGCTCTTCCCTGTCATGGTTGACGAAGCTGGTCTGACTGACTACATGCGCACTGCCCTTGCTGACGGCAAGCGTGTACTGGAGGCTGACAAGCCAGGTTACTACTGGTCACTTCCTCTCCTTGGTGAGACACAGGGCGGTAACCCATTCATCCGTCGTGACGCATCTGAGGACTCAAGCCAGGGCATCAACGTACGTGGTACCGTATTTGCCAACCTTACCCCACACAAGGATGTCACCATCACCTCTCGTTTCGGTTATCGCATTACACAGAGCAACTCTCACAGCTACTCTGCGCCATACGAGGCAAGTGCTACCATCAACTCAAAGGAGTACCGCATCTCAGCAACTGCCAATACCGGCAACTACTACCAGTGGGAAAACTTCGCAAACTATAACCACACCTTCAATAAGGTGCACAATGTTGCAGCAATGGTGGGTATGTCGTACACAGAGTCAAACTCTGACAATGTCACCGCTACCGCTAACGGTATAGATATTCTCTCTGGCTACGAGCCAAACTTCCACTATCTGAACTACGTGCTCTCAAATGCTGGCACTACCAAGACCATCAGCAATGCTCCTGGACAGTCAACCAACATCTCTTACTTCGGCCGTCTGGCTTATACATTCAGTGACCGCTACAACCTGCAGTTCAACTTCCGTGCCGATGCCTTCGACTCTTCAAAGCTCGATAAGGATGCACGCTGGGGTTACTTCCCTTCAGTATCTGCTGGCTGGACCCTCTCAAATGAGAAGTTCTTCAAGGAGAATGTGAACAGAGACCTCATCTCGAACGTCAAGCTCCGCGCCTCTTACGGTGTGAACGGTAACGTCAATGTGCTCAACAACTACCAGTATGCTACCTCTATTGCCTACAATGGCCAGTGGTATCAGTATGATCCAATGAGCATTGACCTCAGCTATGGCTCTATGCCTTCAGGTCTTGCCAATCCTAAGCTGACATGGGAGACCTCTAAGCAGCTCGACCTTGGTCTTGACTTCCGTATGTTCAAGGATCGCCTCTCTGTTGGCATTGACTACTACAACAAGAAGACTGATGACCTGCTCATCACCATCAACCCATCTGCAATGGTCGGTATTCCTACCTACATCGTCAATGCAGGTTCTGTAGAGAACAGCGGTCTTGAGCTCGAACTCACCTGGAAGGATCGCATCGGTGACTTCGCTTACTCTGTATCGGGCAACATTGCTACTCTCAAGAATAAGGTTTCTTACCTTGATCCTTCTGTACCTCGCATCCGTGGTACCGAGCCACAGGGCGTTAAGCTGCACACTGCATTCGAGCAGGGCGCTACCGTATGGTACATGCGCGGCTTCAAGGCTGATGGCGTTGACCCTGTTACCGGCGAAGGCAAGTACAAGGATATCAATGGTGACGGCATCATTGATGACAACGACCTTACCGACGTAGGTTCAGGTATTCCTGACCTCACCTATGGTATCACCATCAACATGGCATACAAGAACTTCGACCTCACCATCTTCGGTACCGGTGTTTATGGCAATGAGATCTTCCCTTCTGCCTTCCGTATTGACCGTCCTTCTTGTAACGCATACAGTTACTACTTTGAGAACCGCTGGACCCCAGAGCATACCCATGCCAAGGTTCCTGCACTCAGCACCTGGGATCAGACCTTCCTGTCATCTACCCTCAATGTGTTTGACGGTTCATTCTTCAAGATTAAGCAGATTCAGCTCGGCTATACCGTACCTAAGTCACTGCTCCGCAAGGTCAACGTAGAGAGCCTCCGCGTATTCACTTCGCTTGACAACTTCATCTGCTTCTCTGATTATCCAGGCCTTGATCCAGAGACCGCTCAGACCACTGCTTCGTCTGCTCTTGGTATTGACATGGGTTCTTACCCAACCTCAAAGTCGTTCATCCTGGGTCTTAACCTTACTTTCTAACCTATCTGATAAGAAGAATTATGAAAAAGATATTATTTTCAATGGCTCTTTGTACTACTGCCTTTGTCAGCTGCAATCAGGATCTGCTTGACATTGACCAGAAAGGTGTAGTAACCGTAGAGAGCTTCTATCACACTGATGCAGATGCCGAGTCAGCCCTCGTAGCTGCCTACGCTTATTCTGCACAGTACTATGCCAACAATACTGCTGACTGCGGCTGGAATGACTCTCCATTCCTTAATTTCATCTACCTTGGCGATGACGTTGTGGCAGCCGGACAGAACAAGACCGATAATGCAGGCCAGAATGAACTTCATTCTTACCGCTTTGATACCAACAATGGTCACCTCAGCGGAGCTTTCAAGTCGTTCTACCGCTCTATTTACGCATGCAACCTTGTGATCAACAACTTCCAGCCTGAAAGCCAGGTGAAGAAGCGCTGTATTGCAGAAGCCCGCATCATGCGTGCCTTTGACCACTTCATGCTGGCTCAGGGATGGGGCGCTGTACCAATTGTAGAGACTGTTCTTGACGGTGCTGACAAGCCAGGCAACTCTGACTCACGCGAACAGGTGTTCGAATGGGTAGTCAAGGAGTGTCAGGAGGCTATGGGCGATCTGACAGAGCGTACCTCTCCTATGGATAAGAACGGTGCTGTCAAAGTAACCAAAGGCTTTGCACAGGCACTTCAGGGCAAGGCTCTGCTTTACCTGAAGAAGTATGCTGAGGCTGCTTCTGCACTGAAGCAGGTCATCAACTCTGGCAAGTACACGCTCGTATCTGGCCCACAGATGAAGAGTCTCTTCCACGTTTCAGGTGATGCATGTTCAGAGAGCATCTTCGAGTTCAACCTCGTATATGATGCTGGCATTGGAAGCTATGGCAACAAGACCACCCGCAACCAGAATATTCTCTGGAACTTCCGTTCGGACAAGATTTACCTCCCTACCGGTGAGGGAACTGAAATTGTGAACAATGGCTGGGGCGCTATGCTGCCATCAAAGAAATTCTGTGATGCACTTGTTGCTAATGATGGTATAGATTCGTACCGCCGCCAGGCATGGATTCTGAGTTATGACGAGCTGCTCTATGGCCAGCCATATACCTCTGACGCTAACTGCCCAACTATGGAGGACAAGATGCGTGATAACTCACGTGGTGCCTACACCGCTGACGGCGTTTATGGCTGCTGCGGTTACTTCCAGTGGAAGCGTGCCTATCGCAAGGAGGATGACAATGGAAAGAGCTCTGGTTCGAACAACATGCAGAACATGCCTCTGATGCGACTGCCAGAAGTATTGCTCATGTATGCCGAGTGTCAGGCTATGACCGGTGACGCTGACGGTTCGGGTCTTGCTGCACTGAATATGATTCAGGAGCGTGCCAATGCTAATCACAAGTCAACCGCTTGTACTTTGGACGAAGTGAAGAACGAGCGTTTCCTCGAGCTCTTCATGGAGGGTGTACGCTTCTTCGACCTCGTCCGCTGGGGCGATGCTCCTAAGGAGCTTGGCAAGCAGGGCAGCTACTTCCCTAACTACTGTGATGCTATGTTTACCAAGGGCGAGTCACAGCACCGTGGTTACCTCGATGATTCAGATGCTGGATGGTGTGAGGCTGCATACGGCAGCCGTATCGGCTTCAAGACTAACAAGCATGAACTCTTCCCTTATCCATTCTCTGAGACTTCAATTAATCCAAACATTAAGCAGAACCCAGGCTGGGATTCAGGTGAGTAAATAAACGAAACGAAAAAAGGAGCTGTGAAAACAGCTCCTTTTTTCGTTGTCCGTCATTTACACATTGAACAAGAAGTGCATGATATCGCCATCCTGGACTACGTAGTCTTTGCCCTCAATGCCGAGCTTACCAGCCTCCTTGACGGCAGCTTCAGAACCATACTGAAGATAATCCTCATACTTGATGACCTGTGCACGGATAAAGCCCTTCTCAAAGTCGCCATGAATGATACCTGCACACTGAGGTGCCTTCATGCCCTTGCGATAAGTCCACGCCTTTACCTCCATTGGACCAGCAGTAATGTAGGTCTGAAGTCCGAGCAGATCGTAAGCCGAATGAATCAGACGATTCACGCCACTCTCTGTCAGGCCAAGCTCCTCAAGGAACATCTGACGCTCATCATAAGTCTCAAGTTCGGCAATCTCTGACTCAATCTTAGCAGAGATGACCAAAACCTGGGCATCCTCATCCTTCACAGCCTCACGAACACGCTCCACATAGGCATTGCCATCCTTTGCGCTTGCCTCATCAACGTTGCAGACATAGAGGATTGGCTTAGACGTGAGCAGGAAGAGCTCCTTCATTACCTGCTCCTCCTCTGGGCTTTCTGGCTTGACTACACGGGCAGACTGACCCTGCACAAGTGCCTCCTTGATACGGGTCATCAGCGAATACTGAACCTTGGCGCTCTTGTCCATACCTACCTGAGCCAGCTTTGCAACTTTAGGCAAACGAGTCTCGATAGTTTCAAGGTCCTTCAGCTGAAGTTCGGTATCAATAATCTCTTTATCACGGACAGGATCAACGCTACCATCCACGTGCACTACGTTACCGTCATCAAAGCAACGCAAAACATGAATTATGGCATCAGTCTCTCGGATATTAGCAAGGAACTTGTTGCCAAGACCTTCGCCCTTAGATGCACCCTTTACGAGACCTGCGATATCTACAATCTCAACCGTAGCAGGAACGATACGACCAGGATGGACAATCTCTGCCAATTTGGTAAGACGCTCATCAGGTACGGTAATAATACCAACCTGCGGATCAATTGTGCAGAATGGGAAATTGGCTGCCTGAGCCTTGGCGCTCGACAAACAGTTGAAAAGGGTGGACTTGCCCACATTAGGCAATCCGACTATGCCACATTGTAATGCCATGATTTTATTTCGATTTGACTATTTGCTATTGACTATATAATTGGGAGCGCAAATATACTAAAAAGCACTGACAAACCCAAAAAAAGAGGCTATAAAACGAAGAAATTGACCTTTTCTATACAATTTTGAATAAAAAAGCAGACTCCACGTACCAACATATTTAAATAATGTTTAAATTTGCAACCAAGAAATGACCATAGCACTCCGGCTATAGTCAATTAATAAACCTTCAAATCGAAAAATCATACATCGTGCAAAAGAAATATGATTTTCTTGTCATCGGAACAGGCATTGCCGGCATGAGCTATGCGCTGAAGGTGGCAGAAAGTGGCAAAGTAGCCTTAATCTGTAAAAGCGAACTTCAGGAATCAAACACCGATCTTGCCCAAGGTGGTGTATCTTCGGTAACAAACCTTAAGCTCGATAATTTTGACAAACACATCCATGACACCATGGTGGCAGGAGACTGGCTCTCTGATCCTAAAGCAGTAGAGCTGGTAGTGAAGAATGCTCCTTCACAGATAGCCGAGCTGGTGAAATGGGGCGTAGAGTTTGACCGCAACGCAGAGGGAGAATTTGACCTTCACCGTGAGGGCGGTCATTCGGAATTCCGCATCCTGCATCATGCTGACAATACAGGACATGCCATCCAGTGCGCCTTGATTGAGGCGGTAAAGAGACATCCGAACATTGAGGTTCTGGAGCATCACTTTGCTATTGAGATCCTGACCCAGCATCACCTCGGTCAGGAGGTAACTCGCCGCACTCCTGACATCGAATGCTACGGTGCATACGTTCTTGATGAGGCAACAGGTGCCATTGATACTTATCTTGCCAAAGTAACGATGATGGCAACTGGAGGCATCGGTCAGGTTTATAGCACTACGACCAATCCGCCTATTGCTACGGGTGATGGCGTGGCTATGGTCTATCGCGCCAAGGGAACGGTGAAAGATATGGAGTTTGTCCAGTTCCATCCTACTGCACTCTATCATCAGGGTGATCATCAGAACTTCCTCATCACGGAAGCGATGCGTGGATACGGAGGAATCCTTCGTAATCTGGACGGAACGGAGTTCATGCAGAAGTATGATCCGCGCCTTTCTCTCGCTCCCCGTGACATTACAGCCCGAGCTATATTCAATGAAATGAAGCTCAACGGTACGGATCACGTCTTCCTTGACGTAACCCATAAGGATCCGGAGGAGACCAAGCATCACTTCCCGAACATCTACAAGAAGTGTTTAAGCATAGGCATTGACATCACCAAGGAGCCAATCCCTGTAGTGCCTTGCCATCATTATATGTGCGGCGGCATTCTGGTAGATTATGACGGACAGTCAAGCATCACACGCCTCTACGCTGCCGGCGAATGTTCTTGCACCGGACTGCACGGCGGAAACCGACTGGCTTCGAACTCGCTGATTGAAGCCGTGGTATATGCTGACCTTGCTGCCAAGCATTCTATCCCTCGCATTAAGGAGCTTACGTTCCGTGAGGATATCCCTGACTGGATTGACACAGGAACTGTACCACATGAGGAGCTCTACCTCATCTCTGACTCAAAGACCGAAGTGCAGCAGATCATGCAGACTTATGTAGGCATTGTGCGCTCGAACCTCAGATTGAAACGCGCCTGGACCCGACTGGATAACCTCTATGAAGAGACGGAGAAACTCTTCCTCCGCTCGAAGGTCAACATGGATATCTGTGAGCTCCGCAATATGATCAATACCGGCTACATCATCATGCGTCAGGCAATGGAACGCAAGGAGAGCCGAGGTCTTCACTATTCGATAGACTATCCGCCGGCTGACCGCGGCATTGAGGGATTCTGATATGAATCCAAATAAAAAACAAGTATCATCCACCTAATTTATTAAGGTAAGATGATACTTGTTTTTTTATGTATTCAGTAGGACTGATTACTTGCGGTAGTTGTCGAGATCCTCTGGCTGAGCATCAGCTACGAAGTCAGCATGCTTCTCAACCTCGGCAGCAGCGTAGCGAACGAATACCTTAGCGCTCTTCTCGAAGAGGTCTGGGCGCTGGGTAGCGTTGCGGAGGATGAGGATACCCATGATGGTATCGGCAGCCATCTCGTAGAGGTGACGTGAGCAGAAGTCCTTGAACTCGTCATTCTTCAGCTCGTTTACCTTAGCAACAGCAGCGTTGTACTTCTCTGCCATCTTCTCTACGCGAGCCTTGAGCTCTGCATACTCAGCAGCAATCTCGGTCTCAGCGAAGAGATCGTTGATTACCTGAGCGTAGAAACCGTTGGTGACGTAGCGGATAGCGGCTACGGTCTGGAGCTGTGTAGTACCCTCGTAGATAGAGGTGATACGAGCATCACGATAGAGGCGCTGGCAAGCGTACTCGAGCATGAAGCCTGAACCGCCATGGATCTGGATACAGTCATAAGAGTTCTGGTTAGCGTACTCTGAGTTCATACCCTTGGCAAGTGGGGTGAATGAGTCAGCGAGCTTAGAGAACTTCTTGAGCTCCTGCTTCTCCTCTGGGGTGAGCTTACGCTCACGCTCGATGTCCTCAAGACACTTGTAAACGTCAACGTAGCGAGCTGTCTGGTAAAGGAGAGCACGACCTGCGTCGAGCTTGGCCTTCATGATAGCGAGCATGTCGTAAACTGCAGGGAAGTCGATGATAGCCTGACCGAACTGCTTACGATCCTTAGCGTAAGCAAGACCCTCCTCGTAAGCAGCAGCAGAGATACCTACTGACTGAGCTGCGATACCGAGACGAGCACCGTTCATCAAAGCCATGACGTACTTGATCAAACCGAGCTTGCGTGAACCACAGAGCTCAGCCTTAGCGTTCTTATAAACGAGCTCACAGGTTGGTGAACCGTGGATGCCGAGCTTGTTCTCGATACGACGTACATTCACACCACCCTGACGCTTGTCATAGATGAACATTGAAAGACCACGACCGTCCTTGGTACCCTCCTCTGAACGAGCAAGAACCAAGTGAATGTCAGAGTCACCGTTGGTGATGAAGCGCTTACAGCCGTTGAGC
>JAZLJN010000074.1:0-3216 GCA_045617885.1 Bacteroidales bacterium
CGAAGGGACGGTCATCTTGGTGCGGATGCTGTCCATCCAGTTGATGTGCACCTTCTGCATGCCCGTCTTTTTCTCCTGAATATCATAGTTGACCAGAGCTCGCACCTCCTTGTCTCCGTAAGGCGATTTGGTCATGTTGGCTGGCTCCAGACGGGTTGTGTCATCGAGCTGTAGGATAAACGAATCGGCCGTCGGCTTCACGGTCACCAAAGCCGTTGGGCGGAAAGAAACTTCATCCTTGTTGTCATCCAGACATGAGGTGAATGCCGCGCTCAGCGCCAAAAGGAAAATAGAAATCTTGGTTGTCAGTTTTTTGTTCATAATGATTAATGTATTTGAATTTGTTGTCTGCCCATTAAATCACCAAGAACGCAAAACCTTGCATGAGCTGCTGTTAATTTAAGAACTTTTAAGTTTTCAGATATACAGTTCGTTTGCCTTTCTTTCGCTACAAGGCTTCTTGAGTAAGGTCTTGATGGCGAAGTGCATCACGCTGCCGATCTTTCTTGCCGATCTTGGACAAACGGAAATACACTTCATGCACGAGATGCACTTCTCCTTGTCTGACTTCTTGACGTTATTGAGGTCGATGGCGCCCACCGGACACTGCTTCGCACAAGCGCCGCATCCTTCGCACGCTTTGCCGGCCGATGGCACAGGGCCGCTTCCTGCTTTCTTGTAAGGACGATTGCCTGGCAAGGTGAGTGCCGCCTTCTCTCGAATGTCTGCCTGCTCAATAGCTTCGGCGATTTTCTTGCCGAACGATTCCAGTTCTGTGGTGTCTGCCGCATCAGGTCTTGCCGCACCGTATTCTCTGACGATGCTATGTTCTGCAACAGCACCGATGGCTGCAACGACCTGATACCCAGCATTGGTAGCGACCTCCTGAAGTTCGAGCAAAGCATCATCGTATGCACGGTTGCCATAAACCGCGATGATCGCACAAAGCGCTCCATTGCCCTTGATCTTAGAGATTCGCTCAACGGCCAGAGCCGGAATGCGACCGCCATACACCGGTGCAGCGATGACTGCGACCTCTTCTTTGGCCATCGTAACTGCCACTATCTTCGATGCAGGGACACACAACTCTATACTTTTTATTTCCTGTCCGATACCTTTGCATACGGCATCAGCCACCTTCTTAGTGCCACCAGTAGGTGAGAATGTTATCTGCTTGATCATTGTATTATAAATTGGTTATTTAGACTTATTTTTCATTGTTTCATTCGAACAGATGTTCGATAAGCAATAAGGTCATGAAACCGTAGATGATCAAGAAGTAATGCCCCATTCCTGTCATTATTGAGAATGCCTCTTTGTTTTACGATATCATTTTCCTGCCTCTCATTTATTAATCTTATTCAGAAGCAGATCTCCACAGTTCTGATATACCTCGTCAAAGATTTCTTGGCATCGCTTCTCGTTCATTTTAATCCTGGTACCTACGGCAATGAAATCCTTGAGGGTAGGATAGCCGGTAGAATTGACAGATGTGGCGTGCTGGCCGTTATAGCCTTCGGTGCAGAGTGTCAGGTCGTATGCGGGTGCTAAGTGCCAGATATACTTGCCGTTGGCTTCCTGACGAACGAGGAAACTGAAGTTCTTGCAATGGTCATCCTTGTTGTCGGTGAGATAGTTGAATATCATGCGACGATACATCTCTTCGACATACTTCGGATTCTGTGTGAGATAACCGGTCAGTGCCAGGAGATTGCTGTAATCAAGTACGGGTTCTGAGAGAGAAAGACAGAGAAGACCGCCCGCCGTGGCTGTATGGATGCGCTCGCCTTCAGCCGTCAGGTCAAAGCGACGTGAGGCAAAGTACTTGCCGTTGATCAGTTTGAAATCAGGAACCTCAATGCCGCATTGTCGAGCGATTTCGTTATAATGGTATTCCTGCTGACCCATATCCTTCGGATCGTAGGTGTGACGGAACTTGACCAGCCAGTGTCCTTCCACATCAGTAAAGATGGCTTTGGGTCGGCATCCTCCGCTATTTCCGCTGTTGTAGAGCAGAAGGCCAGCATCCGTATCTTGTTGCTCTTTAAGCACTTCCAGCGCTTTCTCCTGCAGCAGGTCAAAATCCAGTATTCCCTCTTCATGAGTAATTATCGTCTCTGGCTCGTAGGTCAATGCCCCCATGCCACTATGACCGACGATGCTGAGGCGCTCGATGGTAGATAGGTTGCGGTCATCAATCCCCTCATGCAGCAAGGCCTTGTGAAGGAGGTAACGGCCGTAGCCATCGGGCAAGCTGTCTTCGAAGATGCCGAAATTGCCATAAAGAGGCGTAGGTTTGGCCAGGAATAAACCGCTTTGCAAAGGCAGTTCGAGAGGAGAGATGCTGAAGCCTTCGGCAATCCAGTGAGGATCATACTCAAATGCCAGACGTTTGTCATCTGGGGTAAGTGAGATGGTTCCCACCACATTGTCGTGATATTTTACGGTCAGTCGATCTATCTTGTTCATGGAGCGTGTGCTATAGATTATCCTTTATAAGCTCTTGTCTTGCCGGTATTTTTTCGGATCTGGGTCAGCTCTTCCATGGTGGAATATTTCGGTTCGGCAAATAGGTTCTTCACCTCCGAAGTATATTCCATAGCCATGGCAATGCCAATGAGATTTTTCAGCGAAATGAGTCCTTTCTGCTCAAACCTTACGATGTTGCTGACGGCAACGCCTGACTTCTCCGCCACCTGTTCGCGTGTCAGATTCTTTTCTATCCGTCGCTTTCGGAAGTCATCGGCCAAAGCCTTGGCAATGTCATCGGCATTGTCAAGTGTGTAGTTATCTAAAACTGATAATATATTATTCATAAAGTCTTATGTTTGTCGGATAAAGATAATATGTTATCAGTTGCAAAGATACTAATTTATTTCGAATAATCGCTATTCCTATCTAATAAAATGTCGCTGAAACGTCTTTTTCTATCGTATTTGTAAGTTGTATTGGACAAACAAAGAAGCCGATCGTTTCACAGCGACCGGCTACACATGATCCTGCCTCACCACTGACCGAAGCAGATACATAATGGACCTGTATGTTGGTAAGGTGGTATAGAACAAATACCATTAAAGTACTACATTAAACGTCCAGCCGAGGAGCATGATCATCAAGGCTACTGTGCCGAAGAAGATGCCGATGAGTCGCCAGGTCATTACTTTCTTGAGCATGGTGGCTTCGGGCAAGGATAAGCCTACGACAGACATCATGAAT
>JAZLJN010000075.1:0-12164 GCA_045617885.1 Bacteroidales bacterium
CCATAAAGTAACAAAACAAATGCCAGGCATCCTTGGCAGCGATTTGAAGTCCTTCAAATGCGTGTCAAGGATGTCTGGCATCAATTTTAAAGTTGTGAAATGCACGCCAAGACTGTTGGCAACTATTTCTCAATCGTGAAATGGACGCCAGGATCGCTGGCAACGATTTCACAATCGTGAAATGGACGCCCTAGACCTTTGGCAACGATTTCACAGTTATGAAATGCGCGCCAAAGAAGTGTGGCAAGAATTATCTATACAGGGTCTTCTGACCCTTGCTGATGGTCAGACCGTTAGGTGTGCTTATACGCTGACCCTGGAGGTTGTAGCGGATGGTAGCCATCTCTTCAGCCTCAACCGTCTCAATGGCTTCGTCATTTGCTTCAAGCAGTGTAGTGCACTTGTCGGCATTCACAATCTCCGTGCCATCTACATTCTGTAACAGTGCCACTACTGAGACATTGTTCAGATCCTCAAGCGTAGCAGGCAGCTTGAAGGTGTAGGTATATTCATAATACTCGCCAGCCGTGATGTTGGCAGGTACGGAATTAACCAGACCTGAGTAGTTCTTGATGTCACGAGCCACATCCTGCAGATCCACGTAAACGTAGTGACCCTGATCCTCGAATCCGCCCATCGGTCCATACTCGCCACCTGCATAGTAATTAGCCTGAACAGCTGGCAGGTTGTCCTCCAGGATGACGAAAGCCAGTCGGTAGGCAGCCTTCTTCGAATGGTCATCGGCAAAGCGGCAGCGGGTGGTGATATTCAGTTTCTGATGAGTATCATCCGTGAAGCGCGCCTCCAGGATCTCCACCTCACCGTCTGCCCATGGGTCTTGTGCCAGGAAGAGGCTCTCCATCTCCTTCAGTGATGGGTCAAAGAGCGTCTGACGGTTGATGGCAGCCATTGGGAACCTGCCGCCCAGCAAATCAATGAACTTGGAGTAAGATGAGGTCTGGAATTCGTCCTCTGCACCCTCTCCCATACCTGCATGTACGGCAATACCGATAAATGAATCCGGATAGCGCTCTGCCATCTCCTTCATTGCCACCATACCACGTACGCACCAGCCGCACCAGGTGCCGGTACCCTCCTCTACTACCTGAGTGCGAGGCAGGAGCAGCTGCTTGGCAATCAGCTTAGCCGACTTGCTCTGCACCTCATCCAGCGGTTCGCCATTGATAGCCTGAAGTTCTACGGTATAGTTATAGGTTCCGGGCTCGAGCGCATCCAGTTCGAATACAGTAGTGCTCAAAGCGCCGGTTGCATGGAGGTCACACTCCACGGTCTGGGTGCCTACGGTCTTCTTCTGCATCTTCAGGGCAACGGTATAGCTGCTTACTGCGGCAGGAGAAAGCGCACATACGGTCACAGGCAACTCACAAGGCTCATTGGCAAGCACCTTCACATCCTTAACGTCTGACAGTTCGATCTGAGGTGGGAAGTGAGCCGACTGAAGTGTTGCCAGCACGCCCAAAGCCCAGCCATTAGAGCGGCCGTAATCCTCAAACTCACCTCCGTTCAGGCTCAGCAGGCATGAACCGCTCTGACCATCCATACCAGTGATGGCAACCGGACTTACGCCCGTAGCTGTATAACCGATATAAACTGGCTGACCAGCACGGAGCGTATAGGCAGAGGCAAGGTCATACGAATGCCAGCCCTGGGTCAGTGTGCCCAGTTTCACATTGTACTGATCCAAGCGTGACAAGTCATCTGTCAGGAAATAAGAGGCATCCAGCACCTGACCGTTGTTACCATATACTGCAAAGCTGATGCTGCTGATACGGGCACCGTCATAGGCATCCACCAGGTTCTGTGGGATCTGTACGGCAGCTGTCACCGTGCAGGAGGCATCACCGGCACCTACGCCAGCATAGACATTCTCCCCGTCACCATAACCCCAGATGATCTCACCCCACTCACCAGGAGTACGGAAAGGCACATCGGTCATTTCGCCCCATTCGCCATTGATATTCATACCCACAGCGCAGGCATGGTAGGAGGTTGCCTCCTCAGCATTCCAGCGGGCATCATCTACGCCGAAGAGTGCATAGAGGTCACGCGTCACCGGATCATTATAATAATCCATCAGGAACTGCTTCACACCCTCAGCACCGCCCATCTGATCATAGCCTACCTGCGTGATGATGCAGTCATAGTAACGGCTGGTCTGGTCATTCGGCGTATTGAGCACGCGCTGGTAAGGATAACCATTCTCAAAGCCGAACTCGCCCACTTCAACAGTAATGACTGAAGGACCCTCACCTCCCTGATTGGTGGTAGAGACGGTGAAGCACTGCAATTCAGCATATTCGCCATTCCTGTCCAGACACTGAACCCAGACGTCGTACTGCGTGCCAGGCGCACAGTCATTCCAGGTATGAGTGGTGGTAGTGGTGTTCTGTGTACCCCATGCCACAATCATATCGCCATAACAGGTAAATCCCATCCAGGCGCCGAACATCTGATACTGCTGCTCCAGTTCACCGTGTCCGAACTGGCAGCAATAGAACGAGGAAACATCCTCATTAGGGGTAAAGGTCAAAGTGAATGACGATGGTGTGACCTCCACGGTCTCCATCGTGACTTGAGGATTGCCTGTCACCTGAGGTGCGGCAGCAGCTGTAGTCACGGCTGCGCTTAGCATCAGGATGGAGGCCATCATGTAAAGTTTGCTCATTATTTTATGATTTATGTATTATGAATTGACTGTATAAGGACAGACAGGATAGCAATAATGATGCAAATATAAGAATTTCATTTCTATTATTACGCCTATGTATATCAAAAAGCGGCATTCTGCTATTTCTTTATATCAAAAAGCATTTAAAGTGTCATTCTCATATAACAAAATAAACCCACAACAGCCGTTTTTTATCGGATAATATCCAAAAGCATTCACCTTACATTGAAAAAATGATTATTTTGATTATATTTGCGTCCAATAAGCACTCACACCGCATTTTTCATACATTATATATTATTTAATTAACAAACAAGCAATGATGAGAAATCTCAACACTCTTCGTACTATCGGACTCACTGCCATGGCAGCGGGTATGGTAGGCACAGCACTGGCTGATGACCAGTCGCAAGTTAGATTGCAGGCATCTCAGACTTCGCTCCATCCTGTGTCAATGTCACAGGCTGCCCAGGCTGCTCAGACTTTGGAGCAGCAGGGACGCAATGATGAGCGAATCGCTGCCATCGTCAATCAGGGCAAGCTGGCGCTGCCTCAGGCATTGGGTATGCCATACGCACCCAAGGCTCCTGGATTCAATACCAGCAACTCTTTCAACGTACGTCCTGCACAGATGCCTGTAGGCATGGCAAAGGCTCCTGCTGCCGTCAGTGACAGCAACCCAATGTACGTTGCTCAAATCTACAATTCCAACTGGACTGACGGCGACTACACAGGCCTTTATGCCTTTGACGGCACAGACTTCACCCCTATGGGCTACAGCAATTACCTGCAGGTCAATGGCGGTGGTCTGATGTTTGAGGGCAAGTACTATTACAACTACAATTTCTCGTTCTGGGGTACCATGTACGAGAACTATTACTTCATCTTCGACCCACAGGAGATGACCCTGGACTTTGTGGAGCTGGATCTCAATGACTATTCGACCATTGCCACACAGGTAGCATACGATGCCACTTCGGAGAAGGTTTATGGTCAGTTCTTTGACCACAACCACAATGGCTACATCTGGGGTATCCGTGACATGGAGTACGGTACTACCGAAGAGATTGCTCCTATGGACTGCCCTGCTCTCCTTTCACTTGGTTTTGACAAGATGGGCCGCGCCTTCGGCATCACTGCTGACGGAAACCTCCTGCTCATTGACAAGGTGACTGGTTATCATACCGTAGTAGGCCACACCGGACTCAACCTCGCCAATGCCACAGTCTCTGGTGCCGTTGACCCAACTGACAATACCTATTACTTCTGGGGTATCCTTGAGGACAACACCTCACATCTCTATACCGTAGATCTTACTACGGGTGCAGCAACCTTGGCACTGGATCTTGAGGGTACAGTACAGGTTACCGGTGCTTCATTCGAGCCTCTTACCTATGCTGCAGAGGTTCCTGCTGCTCCATCGCTCAGCGTAGCCTTTGAGGGTGCTGAGCTCTCAGGCACAGTCACTGTTGTGGCTCCATCTGAGACAGAGGGCGAGGCAGTACTCATGGAGGGTGCTACCGTACAGCTGCTGGTGGATGGTGAGCTGGTTGGCACACAGGCTTCTACTCCTGGTCAGACCCTCACCTTCGATGTTACACTCGCTGCCCCTGGCACACATATCTTCCAGGCGATTGCTCAGAACGCTGCCGGCGAGAGCCGTGCTGCTACATTGCATCAGTGGGTAGGCCTTGACGTGCCTGCTGCCGTTACTGATCTTACCATTGAGAATATCGACTATAACAACGCACTCATTACCTGGACAGCTCCTGCTGCCGGCATCCATGGCGGTTATATCGATCCAGCCCGCATTGACTACAACATCATCTGCTCTGATGGCAACACCGTAGCTACCGGCGTTAAGGACTGCCAGTACACTGCCAGCCTGGAGAGCGAAGAGCTCACCACCCGCAGCTATACCGTAGTCTCTTGCAGCGATGGTGCGGAGGGACTCTCGGCTCAGACCACACGCGTCTTCTTCGGTCAGCCTCATCAGGTACCTTACGTTGAGAACTTCGAGACAGAGGAGGCATTCAATCTCTGGACCGTAGAGGATTACAATGAGGATGGCAATGGCTGGTACTATAATATGTTCGACCAGTATGCCTTCTACAGCTACAGCTTCACCTCTGCTGCTGATGACTGGTTCTTCTCTGCTCCTATCCACCTCACTACGGGTCACTACTACGAGCTCACCAGCTTTATTGCTCAGGGCATGTCATACTACGAGGAGCGCTTTGACATCTACGTGGCTACCAAGCCAAACGTAGAGAGCGTCCTGCCAGATGCTATCCGTGAGGAGACTATCCTTGAGGCAGATGGCATGCAGGAGCGTAAGATGCACAAGTTCTGCGATCCATTCAAGGTAGAAGAGGAGGGTGATTACTATATCGCTTACCACTGCTGCAGTGGCATGAACAAACTTCGCCTCGAACTGCACTGCATGGAGCTTGCTCTCGGCGCTGCAGATGAGGCACCTGCCGCAGCTACCGCTCTCAAGGCTGTTGCTGCCGAACAGGGTCAGCTGGGTGCAACTGTCAGCTTCAAGGCTCCTACCACCAACACACTGGGTCAGACCATCACCTCTCTTACCAAGGCTGAGCTCTGGTTGGGCGATGACCTCTGCGATACCCTTGAGGGCATTGAGCCAGGCCAGACCTACGAGCTCACTGACACCCAGTATGCTAAGCAGGGCGACAATACCTACCGTGTACTCGTTCACAATGAGTATGGCAAGGGTCTTCCTGCTGACGTTGACGTCTATGTAGGCGTTGACATCCCAGGTTACGTTCAGGCTGCCAATGTAGGCATGAAGGACGGCAAGGTGACCATCTCATGGGAGGCTCCAACCACCCAGGGCGAGAATGGCGGCTACGTAATCCCAGAGGCTGTCACTTACATGGTAGCCCGTTATCTCGCTGACGGCGGTGGCTATTATGACGCCATTATCTATGAAGGCTCTGACCTCTCTTGCATTGACGAGACCTTCCCATACGATGGTGATCAGAAGCAGGTTTACTACGGCATCTTCCCATCAAGCGCAGCTGGTCAGGGTCCTGGCCGCGGCACCTATTATATCATGGGCGGCAGCACCTACTTCATGCCATTTGAGGAGACTCTGGGCAGCAATGACTTCCACAGCGTTTGGTACCTTGCCAACGAGCCTTCTGCTACCGCAACCCTCGGCATTGGCAGCGAGCCAAGCTATGACGCTTACGGAGGCAACTTCATCTGGTCATGTGCAGATGCACGTGGCGGCTCACGCACAGTTACTTCTGGTAAGGTTCGTATCAATGACGCTCCAAACCCAGCCATGACCTTCCAGTTCATGGCAGACAGCGAAGATGACTTTGTAGAGGTATTCCTCTCAACTGACAGCATCGTACAGTCTTGTCTCAAGAATAAGATTGCAGAGTTCCATGCTACCGACCTTCAGGGTTGGAACCGTGCACGCATTGACCTCAGCGAGTATGCTGGACATGACATCATCCTGGGCTTCCGTGGCAACCTTGCTTCTATCGGCGAGCTCATCCTCGATGACATCATTGTTCGCAACGAGCTTGAATATAACCTTGCCGTACGCAGCATCAGCGGTCCTGCAGTAGCTACTGTTGGCGAGATTTCAGAAATCTATGTTGAGGTAGCCAATGAGGGTCTTCAGCCTGCAGAGGGTGCCAGCATCGAACTGCTCTCAAGCTGCGGCACAGAGAGCGTGGTTGAGCTGAATGCTTTGGCTCCTGGCGAGTCGGCTACGGCATGCTTCGCTTACGTTCCTACTATCAGCTCACCACTCAGCGAGAAACTCTGCGCTAAGGTCAGCTTCGCTCAGGATGGCTTTGCTGAGGATGATGTAACTGAACTGCCTCTCTCTGTCTCTATCTCAAAGCCTGCTATGCCTGCAGCTCTTGAACTCGTAGCAGAGCAGACCGGTGATGCAGTAGAGCTCAACTGGCAGGCTCCAGCTGAGGGCGATGCATACGAGGTAGTGTTCGAGGACTTTGAGAGCGGCACACCATTTGACACTAACTTTGGTGACTGGACCATGCGTGACGTAGATGGAGCTATCACTTACAACATGTCGGGCTTCGATACCTCTATCTGGCCTGAGAGCCAGGATCCAAAGGCATTCTTCGTATGGAATCCAACTTACGCTAACTACAACTATCACAAGCCACATGCTGGCAACCAGTGCCTCCTTGCAATGGAGTCATATCAGGCAGCTAATGATGACTGGGCTATCACACCAGAGCTTTCGGGTGCTGCACAGACCCTCTCAATCTGGATTGGTTCGCCTTGGTACGTTGAGCCATTCGAGCTCTACTACAGCACTACCAGCACGGAGATTGCTGACATGATCCTGCTTGGTTCGTACACAATCACAGGTCCTAACAGCTGGGCTGGTACCGTATGGCAGGAGTACAAGGTTGAGCTTCCAGAGGGTGCCAAGTACTTCGGTGTACGCTACATCGGCAATACACTCTTTGCAATTGAGATTGATGATGTGACTTATCAGGGTCACCGCGTAGTAAGTGGTGATGATCTCCAGATCCTGGGCTACAACATCTATCGCAATGGCGTCAAGCTGAATGCTGAACCTGTAGCAGAGCTCACCTATGTTGATGCTGAACCTGCTGACAAGAATGTCTATGTAGTACGTGCTGTCTATGCTTCAGGCGAGTCGCTTGATTCAAACGAGGCTGTTGTTGGCAACATCGTAGGCATTACCGCAGTCAGCAACAATGCTGCTGCACAGCGCAACTATGACATCATGGGTCGCCGCACCGAGGCTAAGGCTGGTCTTGTAGTGAGCGATAAGGGTGTACAGTTCGTCAAGTAACGAGTCTCTCCATACACTATTCAGGAGCTGTTCTGACGCAGCTCCTGAATAAAAAAAATCAAGTATCACAATGTGCCTCAAAAAGAGTAATCTGTAGAGGAGTGTGATACTTGAAATTTTTAAAATACAACTCTTAAGTAGTCGATCTTTTCCCCCATTTTTTGCGCGGAGCGCTATTCCTGCGCTTTGCGCGTAGTTATTTAAACATTACCTTATGACAAATCGACATGTATTGTGCGCCCTGGTACTCTCCTGCCTGACAGGTATGGCATCAGCCGAGGAATACCATGTGGCAAAAAACGGGTCGGATAGCAATTCCGGCTCAGTGGAATCTCCGTTTCTGACTGTACAGAAAGCGGCATCTGTGGCGCGTGCCGGAGATGTGGTAACCGTACATCAAGGAACTTACCGCGAATGGGTCAACCCAAAGTATTCTGGAGCCAACAAGTATGCACCTATCGTCTATCAGGCAGCTGAGGGCGAAGAGGTCTGGATCAAAGGTTCAGAACAGATCAACAACTGGAAACAGGATGGTAAAGGAAACACCTGGAAAGTAACGCTGCCAAATTCCTACTTCGGCGAATTCAATCCTTATGCCGAGATACTGGGCGGGGACTGGCTCTATGTAACCCAGCCCTATTTCTGCCTGGGTGAAGTCTATCTGAACGACAAATCGCTGTATCAGGTCGGCTCGGTGGAAGATGTCCGCAAATCAGCAGAGCATCTCTCATGGTATGTGGAGGTTAATGACACGCAGACTACAATCTGGGCAAACTTCGGTGGCGCTAACCCGAACAAGGAACTGGCAGAGATCAATGTACGCCAATCCGTCTTCTATCCTAAACTGCCTGGCGTAAACTACATCACCGTGCGTGGCTTCAACCTGTCACAGGCAGCCACTCAATGGGCTCCTCCTACAGCCTATCAGGAGGGACTGATTGGTCCACACTGGAGCAAGGGCTGGATCATTGAGCAGAACCGTATCAGCAACTCCAAATGTGTGGGCATCAGCATCGGAAAAGACCGAACCTCCGGTCATAACCGCTGGACGACAGAGCGTGAACTGATTGGCTTCAACCGCCAGCTGGAATCGGTCTTCAAAGCATACAACATGGGATGGAACGAGGAGAACATCGGTTCGCACATCATCCGCAACAATGAGATATTCGACTGTGAGCAGGCGGGTGTAGTGGGACACCTCGGATGCATCTTCTCGACCATAGAGAATAACTACATCCATGACATTAATGCCAAGTATGAATACACTGGTGCAGAAGTAGGCTGTATCAAACTGCACGCTGCCATTGATGTACTGGTGAAGGATAACTATCTGGACAATGGCGTGCGTGGCATGTGGCTTGACTGGCAGGCAATTGGCACCCGCGTCACAGGAAATGTCTTTGTCAACAACAAGACCTGCGACCTAATGGTAGAGGTCAGCCACGGTCCTTGCCTGGTGGACAATAATATTTTCCTCTCTCCAGTCACTTTCCTGGATATGGCGCAAGGCACAGCCTTCGTACACAATATCATGGGCGGTGAGGTGACTTTCCGGCCTGTTCCAAACCGCTATACCCCTTATCATCTGGCACACAGCACTGCCGTGTTGGGCATTATGAATATCCCTGGTGGCGACAACCGCTACTATAATAATATTCTCATTGGCGGCGGTACGGGGCTGAGCGTCTATGATAATCTACCTCCTTTCTATCCAGGAATCTTCCGCGACATGAATACGGTCACTGTCCGTCCGGAAATGCCTGAACCATTTGCCACCCGACTGAAGAACGGAACAGTCCCTGCAGGCAGTAATCAGGGTGATAACTTCTGGCTTCCGATGCACGTGGCCGGCAATGTCTATTACAATGGTACGGCTGCCTATAAATATGAGGAGGATGTAGTCAAAGGCGGTACGATACAGGCTCCCGTCATAGAGAAAGATGCTGAGAAGATTGTGATGAAGATTACCATCGATGGCGCTATTGACAGAGCAAAGACACAATTCGTCAATACCAAGATGCTTGATAAGGCATATTATTCAGACGGCTATTTTGAGAACTTCGATGGTTCTCCTCTTGCTATTGACTTCGACTATAGCGGACAGAAACGCGACATGAGTCATCCAAAGGCAGGTCCATTCGAATCACTCAAAGCAGGCGAAAACGAAATTATCCTCTGGCGTTTCAACCAGCGGTAAACGCAATAATCTCGTGCGGTATCTTGACGAGCGGGTTGTCCGTTCCACCAGATCCTGAAGTGTATCCATCAACGTGCCATCAAGATCCCAGATAATTGTCTTGTATTTCATCCTTATTCATTAGGGAGTAAAAAAGCGCCCAAGGCAGATGATGCCCTGGGCGCTGATATTATAGGTTGTAACCTAAGATTACTTTACCATAACCTTCTGACCGTTTACGATAACGAAGCCCTTAGCTGCGTTAGCCTTCTGGCCGAAGATGTTGTAGATAGCGTTGCCGTTCTCAGCAGAGATAACGTTGATTGAAACCTCGCCGCCATCTGACTCAACAACGGTGAACATAACCTCATCGTTGCACTCAACAGCGAACTCCTCCTCTTCAGTGATGAAGTAGAGACCAGCAAGAGCGATAACGTAGGTCTTGCCAACCTCAAGAGCCTCTGGGAAGAGGAAAGCGTTAACTACGCCACCCTCAGCGTTGCCAGCGAATACCTGGTAGTTAACACCACCGAAGCCGCCGTCGATATCATCCTCGTTCTCCTCCTCTGAAACCTCAGAAAGGATAGCGCCAACGTAGATCTCGCACTCCTCAGGAACAACGTAGAATGGCAACTGAAGCTCTGGGAAGCTTACAGGTACACCGAGGTTGATCATATCCTCCTCGAACTGACCACGCTCAATACCGAATACAGCAACACCAGCAACAGCAGCGTCAGCAGCACCATTGAAGAGGTACTCCTCAATAGCTACAGGCTCAGCCATGTTCCAGTTCTCATCGAAGAGCTCCTCAACGTCCCAAGCCTTGATAGTAAGCTTGTACTGGTTGCCTGCGATGAATGCAAGAGTCTGATCGAACTCAGCATAGC
Organism: Bacteroidales bacterium; assembly: GCA_045617885.1. Classification (GTDB taxonomy): domain Bacteria; phylum Bacteroidota; class Bacteroidia; order Bacteroidales; family UBA3663; genus Liminaster. Next base: position 10,590 of record JAZLJN010000075.1, read on the forward strand.
CGAAGCCACTGAGTGAAAGGAAGCCAGAAGCTACGTACTCAAGAGCAGCATCACCATCCTCATCAACAACGAGCTTGTCGATAGCATAGGTAGCGTTCTTGATCTGTGAACCGTTAACGAAGTTTACGCGGATAGCGGTAGCATAGTCAACAGAAACTGCGCTGTGACCATTGAGAGCGATCTCCTCCTCACCCATCAGGAATGAAGGCTCAATCTCAAGAGCGGTAGAGATAACAGCGAATGGCTCAGAAGCGAACTCATACTCTACATTATCCCACTGGTAGATAACGTCCTCACCATCCTCAACGGTGATGGTCTCAACAGAGATTACATAGGTGTGACCAGCAGCGAGCTGCTCAGCGAAGAGAGCTACCTCATAAACACCAGTCTCAACATTCATAGTACCAACGAACATCTGCTGTGCAACTGCCTCAGGACCTACAACGCCCATGTTGTCATCCTCATCACCAACTACAGCACCCATCTCGGTGATGTCATAGAGAGTAGCGAATACAGATACGGTAGCGTCATCAGTGCCAAGGGTAGCGAATGGGAACGAGAGAACAACACCATTGATGTTAGCATCCTCAACGTCAATTACGCCATCCTCAATACCAAGCCACTCAGCATCGTTAACAGCGAGGTCAACTGGAACAGGGAACTCTACAGCGAATACGGTGCCGATAACTGGCTCCTCATCTGACTGCTCCCAGCTATATACGCTAGTAGCGCCATCGAATACCTCGATGCTCTTAACGTCGATACCATAGATACCATTGTTGCCTGCCTCATAGATGTAAACTACGAAATCAGTGAAAGCAACTGAAAGATCGCCAAATGCAGCGTCACCGGTGAACTCGGTAACCTCAGTGCACTCAACGAGCTCTGGCATACCAAAGCCTGGGTCAACATCATCCTCTGAAGGAACGCCGAAGCCAGGAACTGCGGTCTTAAGAACTGCATTAACCTTAACGGTCATGTCTGGAGTAACACCAGTAGCCTCTGGGAAGGTCATGTTGATACCATTGATCAAGAGAAGATCCTGGGTGAGGTTGTTGTAGATTGGCTCCTCATCAACATTGAATACTGGAGTACCGAGCTCAACTGCTGGAGCTGGAGTCTCAACTACAGCATAGATAGACTTGAGGGTGTAGTTGTCACCAGTGAAAAGGAGGTGCTGTGCATCAAGATTATCATAAAGAGAACCCTCCTCCTTGATATTGAGCTCAACATACTTATTTCCATTTTCATCCTCCTGTACCATATCGATACAGTTGTGTTCAGCACCACCGTAAGCGCCAGTCCACCAACCGGTGGTAATACGGATGTTTGAGCTACCAGTTACGTCAACAGCAGCACGGATAACGCCATCCTTTACGATAGCCCAGTCCTCCATTGGGAAAGCATAGATCTGCTCACCAGTGATGTTCTCCTCGTTGCAGAAACGGAAAGTACTACCCCATGCTGGAATTGGGGTATTGTCTGCATTCTCCCAAAGGACCTTAACGTCCTGAGCGCTGGCTGCGGTAGCCATAGCAGCAACGAATGCAGTAGCAAGAAGATTTGTGGTAAAAT
>JAZLJN010000076.1:0-3314 GCA_045617885.1 Bacteroidales bacterium
GAAACCCAAAGCGCGATGCTTGAGATTTTTTTCATGTTATTATCTCCTTATATTAAGGGTTAATAATGGGTTTATTACTTCTTGAGCTTGATGATAGCGTCGAGGAGAGAGATAGAAGCATCCTCCATGTCGCTTACGATACCCTCAACCTTAGAGAGGAGGTAGTTATAGAATACCTGGAGAATAAGGGCTACGATAATACCACCTACGGTAGTGATAAGAGCCACCTTCATACCAGATGCAACGACTGTTGGAGAGATATCACCAGCCTTAACGATGTCGTCGAATGCCTGGATCATACCGATAGCGGTACCAAGGAATCCGAGTGAAGGAGCTGCTGCGATGAAGAGGGTGATCCAAGAGAGGTTCTGCTCAAGGTAGCCGCTCTGGAGAGCGCCGTAAGAGGTGATAGCCTTATCAACATCCTCAAGGCTCTGGCCATCCTTAAGACGGATGAGTGCCTGGGTGAAGATAGAAGCGATAGGACCACGAGTCTTCTTGCAGATGTCGAGAGCTGCGTCGATGTTGTTAGCCTCAAGAGCATCCTCAACGGTAGAAACGAGCTTCTTGGTGTTAACCTCAGCAAGGTTCAAGTAGATGATACGCTCAATAACGAATGCCATACCGAGAACGAGGGCAAGAGCAACGAATGCCATGAAGGTAGGACCACCGTCGATGAACTGACCCTTAAGAACATGGTGGAAGTTAGCAGACTCTACAGCCTCCTCAGCCTCCTGAGCGAATACTGGAGCCATCATTGCAATAGCTGACAGTGTCAAGAAAAACTTTTTCATGAGTTGTGTTTTTAATTAATTGTTATTAAATGGTTAGAATTATTGTTTATAACGAGTGCAAATATACGGCTTTTAGCATTAGTTTGCAAATTTTTTGCCGATTTTATCTCTTTTTTGTGTGATTTTTATCAATTCTATGCCCTAAAACATGTTTTATGACATGAATTTCGTCGATAAAAATGATACTTTCGTCGATATTATAGTCCGAACATACGTTTTGCATTCCCGGTTGTGACCTCCTCAACTTTCTCGATCGGAACTTCAAGCAACCCTGCCATAAATTGTGCCGTCAGCCGGGTGTAGGCAGGTTCGTTGCGCTTCCCGCGGTGGGGGATAGGCGAGAGGTAAGGGGCATCTGTCTCCAGTACGATGCGCTCCAGACCCAGACTCTTGACTACTTCTGGCACTTTGCTCTTCTTATAGGTCAGCGTGCCTCCTACGCCGAAAAGGAAATCGCCATACTGAAGCGCCTCAAGTGCCTCTTCGGCAGTTCCGCTATAGCAATGGAGTATACCACGGAGTCTCTTGCCCATCGCCTGTACCTTATTATATATATTATGCTTCAGTAGTTCCAGGAAGAGTGGCATCGCCTCCCGTATATGCAGCAGTACCGGCAGGTCATACTCTACTGCCCACATCATCTGCTGCTCTAATGCCTGACATTGCTCCTTGACTCTGCTTTTGTCCCAATAGAGATCCAGTCCAATCTCTCCGATGGCACGGATCTCTGCCCGGTTTTGTTGCAGTAGGCTGTGGATTGTGTTGAGCTGCTGCTCTATGTCATCAGCAAGATTTTCTGGATGGATGCCGATGGAGGAATAGAGCATGCCGGGATGTCTCTGGCTCAAAGCCTGGATGGCGGCAAATTCCTTCTCATCACAGCATGCCTGCATCACGGCGCCAACTCCAGCCTCCTGGGCTCTTACAATACAGGCCTCCACATCTGTTGTGAAGGCCTCGTCTATCAGATGACAATGGGTGTCAATGATCATTTCGTTGATAAGAAGTAATGGGTTAGAAGTCTAGCGAACTTTGCATCTTTTCAGCCTCAATCTTGCGCTTTTCGCTTGAGCGGACGTAATAGATGAGTCCGAACTGTGAGCCTTTCTCTATTCTCTGTCCCAAAGGCAGATCCATGTAGAAGTTCTCAATCTGGTTCCACATATCAAGCAGCAGATCGTCTATCATCGGACGCATCTGGGTCAGTTCTTCCAGATATTTGGCAATGTTGTGACGGAGCGTGTTGATGCTGTAGTAACTATCGGCAAAGATACTGTAGTGAACCTTTACCTTGGCAATGTTAGGGTTATAGATAGGCACACCGCCATGAGCGATGCGGTTCTCCTCGCCCTGGATAATCTTTTCGCCCCATTGAGCCACGTCATGCTCACTTTTGAGCGGTGGCAGCTTGTCCGTCTCGGGATCCAGTCCGTAGCCGGTCTTAATCTCTGCCCTGAGCTCACCGCGCAGGATGGTCATGTTGAGCACCTGAATGAAGTGTGATACATACATTCGGGCAGTGTGCAGCTCCTCACGATAACCTTTGCTTAACTTGAGAAACTGGTCATAATACTGCTGGTACTGACGCTGTGTATTACGGAATTTACTCAATAGTTGCTGCGCATCACGTATGGTCTGATAGCTGAGTACCAGCTGTCCATTCTCCTTGTAGCCTTCCATATTGACGGCTTTCTGAAGTGCGGCGATGCGGCTTAAGTCTGTATTGGGGAGTCTGCGGTAGGGCACGGTTTCTGATTAAATAAAGGTAACAAATAAAATTACACGCTGCGGTTCTCTAGCTTGGCAGCCAGATCCTTGAGCAGTGTAAGCTTCTCGGCAGGGACATTCAGCTGATTCAGCGCCTTCAGTGCCTCCTGGTGGTAGCGGGCTATAGCCTGGCGGCATGCCTTTTCAGCTCCTGTCTTCTTATAATAAACCTTGTAGGCCTCGATCTTCTCCTCTTCACTCATTCCCTCAGTGTCAGGTTCTGGCGCATTCTTGAGCGCTGTGATGCGGAGGAAGGTCTTTTTGTCTTGCAGGATATCGCCACCAATCCGCTTGCCGAAGGTCTTCGGATCGCCCCAGCAGTCCAGCCAGTCATCCTGCAGCTGGAAGGCGAGGCCCAGGCTCTCTCCGAACTTGAAGAGGATCTCAATGTCCTGATCCAGTCGTTCGTAGCGCTTTACGCCCAGATCTGACAGATTGCCGTAAGCCTTGTCCTGACCGATGTAGGCGCCAATCTGCAAGGCTCTGCCCAGCAGGACAGAGGTCTTGAGGCGGATCATCTCCAGGTATTCGGCGATGGTGACGTCGTCTCTTGTCTCAAATTCCATGTCATACTGCTGACCCTGGCAGATCTCCTGATACATCTTATTAAATGTATCCATAATAGGCTTCAGTGCCCGGACAGGAGATTCGCTGACGTACTGGTAGGCAAGGCCCACCATAGCGTCGCCTGACAGGATCGCCTGATTCTCGTCCCATTTGATATGCACAAGTCGGGGGCCAAGGGGACTTAGG
>JAZLJN010000077.1:0-18646 GCA_045617885.1 Bacteroidales bacterium
GTTAAAGAGTTAAAGAGTTAAAGAGTTAAAGAGTTAAAGAGTTAAAGAGTTAAAGAGTTAAAGAGTTAAAGAGTTAAAGAGTTAAAGAGTTAAAGAGTTAAAGAGTTAAAGAGTTAAAGAGTTAAAAAGTTAAAGAGTTAAAAAGTTAAAGAGTTAAAAAGTTAAAGAGTGAAATGGATATTTGATAGGGTGATGGCGCTGGTGGGGCTGCTGATATTATGGCCTGTGCTGATTGTGGTGGCTATACTGATCAGAGTTAAGATGCCTGGCGGTCCGGTGATATTCAAACAGAAGAGAGTGGGGTTGCATGGCAATCTCTTTACCGTATATAAGTTCCGCTCGATGACGGTGAGTCATGGCGGTAGCAGTGTGAGCGTGGCGGGTGAGAGCAGAATCACACCTCTGGGTGCCAAACTGCGTAAATACAAGCTGGATGAACTGCCTGAACTTTGGAATGTGCTGATTGGTGACATGAGTTTCGTGGGGCCGCGTCCGGATGTGCCTGGCTATGCTGATAAGCTCAAGGGAGAAGATCGGCTGGTGCTTGAATTACGCCCAGGTATTACTGGTCTGGCTACACTAAAGTATCGTGATGAAGAAAATCTGATTGCAGATTTTCTTCATCAAGTGAAAGAGTTAAAGAGTGAAAAAGTTAAAGAGTTATACCCTGCAGTAGATTTTTCTTCGATGAGCGATGAGGAGATTGCTTTGTGGTATAATGATAATGTGATCTACCCAGATAAAGTGAAGATCAATCTGGATTACTATCGGAATCATTCGCTTTGGGGCGATTTGAAACAGATTATTGAAACCGTCCTGCCGGGAAGCATGAAGTTATAAGATGAAGATCATTCGCTGTGCGACGATTGGAATGTCGCTGAACATTTTCTGTAATGGGATCCTGACTGACCTGAAAAATCAAGGGTATGAGGTGGTTGCACTCTCGTCAGAGGATAAGGATCTGAAGGATTTAGCTTTGCGTGAAGGGGTTCGAACAATAGGCGTTGAGATGGATAGGCATATCGCTCCGCTGAAGGATCTTGGCTCGCTGTGGCGTTTGATCCGCGTATTCCGCCACGAAAAGCCCGACATGGTGCATTCGATGACTCCGAAAGCGGGTCTGCTCTGCATGATGGCGGCATGGATGACTCGGGTGCCGGTGAGGGTTCATACTTTCACGGGACTGGTGTGGCCTACTGCTACTGGAATGACGCGCCGCATACTGATGCTGACGGATAAGATTACTTGTGCCTGCGCTACACATATCATTCCGGAAGGACAAGGGGTGATGAATGATCTGAAAGATTATGGGATTACGGGGAAGCCTTTGAGGGTGCTGGGGTATGGGAATATCCGAGGCATTGACTTGCAGTATTGGCAAGTCAATGCCTCGGATAAGTTAAAAAGTGAAAGAGGTAAAGAGTTAAAAGTTAACAGTGAACAGTTGGCAGTTAACAGTGAAGAGTTAAAAGTTAACAGGGAGGAGCTGTTTACGTTCTTATTTGTGGGGCGTATTGTAGGCGATAAGGGAATCAATGAGTTAGTAAGCGCGTTTGCGCGCTTGCTAACTCAAGTGAAAGAGGTAAAGAGGGAAAAAGGTAAAGAGGTGCCTGAGCGAGTGCGACTGGTGTTGGTGGGGCCTTACGAGGATCATCTGGATCCGGTAGCTGATGAGACTCGAAAGCTGATTGACTCTATGCCGGAGATTGAGACGGTAGGATCAAAATTCGGTGATGAACTGAAAGAATACTATGAGGAGGCGGACTGCTTCGTATTCCCAAGCTACCGTGAGGGATTCCCGAATACGGTGATTGAGGCGGGGGCAATGGAGGTGGCTTCTGTGGTGACGGACATAAACGGAAGTAATGAAATCGTTGCTGGCGCAAGTGAAAAAGGTAAAGAGGTAAAGAGGGAAAGAGGTGGGGGCTTGTCGCAACATCTTTTGCCTGATGAGAGGATGAGTATCCGTGAGAATGGGGTGGTGATTCCTTCGAAGGATGCAGATGCGCTGTATGATGCTATGCTCTGGATGATGGAACATCCTGAAGAGCGTCAGAAGATGGGAAAGAGGGCGCGTGAGATGGTGGCTGAAAGATATGAGCAGGGATTCGTCCGCCAGCAGCTCTATGACTTCTACCGTGAGGTGCTGGGATAGTAAAAGTTTGAGATTTTTGACACTTTGGTGGGTTAAAAGTTTGAGATTTTTGACACTTTTGGGGTTTGAAAGTTTGAGATTTTTGACAAAATAGACATTTTTCTTTGAAAATCAGTAAAATATAATTACCTTTGCGCATCGAATAGAAAAAAAGGTGAGTAATGTATGGAAAATCGGGTTTTCAGACGTAAGATTTATGATAAACTCCTTGAGTGGAAACGCCAGGAGCATGGTACCACAGCTCTCTTGATAGAGGGGGCAAGGCGTGTGGGTAAATCTACCATTGTTGAGGAGTTTGGCAGAAAGGAATATGCTTCGTATCTGCTTATTGATTTTGCTGTAGCATCAAAGGGAACAAAGGCTTTATTTGAGGATATCTCTAACTTGGATATGCTCTTCACAAACCTGCAGCTTAATTATGGAGTGAGTCTGGTGCCAGGCAATTCGCTGATCATCTTTGATGAGGTACAGAAATGCCCTTTAGCTCGTCAGGCTATTAAGTATTTGGTGAAGGATGGGCGATACCATTATATAGAGACGGGGTCGTTGCTCGGTATTAAGATGAAAAAAAAGCCTGCGGATGAGGATACCAAGCTTCTTATACCGAGTGAGGAACACCGTATAGCTATGTATCCGATGGACTATGAAGAGTTCCGCTGGGCTTTAGGTGATCAGGCTACTGTTCCTCTGCTGAAATCTCTTTATGAGAATTGGTCGCCGATGGGTGAGGCTACGAACAGGAAACTGATGCGTGACTTTCGCCTCTATATGCTGGTGGGAGGTATGCCGCAAGCTGTCAATACTTATCTGGATACCCATGACCTGAGTCTGGTGGATCAGACAAAACGTACAATACTGCAACTTTATGACGCTGACTTCTACGAACTGGATCCCAGCGGACAGACTTCTATGTTGTTTCATGCGATTCCGGCTCAGTTGAATACGAATGCTTCGCGCTACCAGGTGAGCAGTGTCATTGAGGGAAGCCGTGTGGATAGGTTGACTAAACCTATTGCTATTCTCAAGGATTCTATGACTACCAATCTAGCATATCATGCAAATGACCCAAGCGCGGGATTGGCTTTGCACATTAACATTGACCAGTTCAAAATCTTCTGCTGTGACACTGGTCTGTTCGTTACTTTAGCTTTCTGGGACAGTGACTTCACGAGCAATAGCATATACCAGAAGCTACTGAGTGATAAACTGGCTACGGATCTGGGGTATGTATATGAAAATGTAGTGGCGCAGATGCTTGTAGCAGCAGGTAGGAAACTCTATTATCATACATGGCCAACACCTACGGGTAACCGCAATTATGAGGTGGATTTCCTGATTAGCAGTGAGAGTAAGATTTGCCCTATTGAGGTGAAGTCTTCGCAATCCAATGAGCATGTATCAATAGATGAATTCCAAAAGAAGTTCAGTAGCCGAATCTTGAAACGTTTTATGCTCTATACCAAGGATATGCGCAAGGAGGAGGACCTCTTCTGCCTGCCTGTGTATATGACGATGTTCTTATAGGAACTAGACAAATGCTCACCATAATTGTCCCCGTATATAATGCAGAGAAGACGTTAGGTCGATGTCTGGATTCGATCCTGAATCAGGGAATCTCTGAGGAGGATCTGGAGGTGATTTGTGTGGATGACGGATCGGAGGATGATTCGTTTGAGATACTGACACAGTATGCGGAGAAGCATTCCTGCATCCATGTATATAGGCAGGAGAATAGGGGGGCAGGTCCGGCTCGTAACGTAGGTTTGGATCATGCTACGGGCGAGATAGTTACTTTCTGCGATGCGGATGACTATCTGATACCGGATGGCTTGGGATCTTTGATCAGAAACTACTGGAAGGAGGATGTGGAGGTGCTCTGTCATGGTAGTATCACGCTGGATGAACATAAACTGAGGGAGTGGACGGAGACGAATGACGTGAGCGGACAGATTGTGTGCAAGGGATCCGGGCGTGAGGTGTACGAACGCGATACGAAATACTTCGTGTGGAATACGCTGATCAGACGTTCGCTGATTGAACGGCTAAAGCTCCGTTTCCCTCCTCTCGTGATGTGTGAAGATGGATGTTTCCTGCTCGAACTGCTGATGGCTAACCCCAGAACGGTGGATGTGGATGCCTGCATCTATCGCTATACTGTCAGTGAGGGTCAACTGACCCGTCAGCGTAATCCGCAGGCGCTGCGTAGTTACTTGGATGCCTATATATATTATATAAGGAGGCTTAAGCACTACTGCCAGGAGAAGGCGGCGCTCCAGCAGAGAATGCCGCTATATAGCCGGTTGCTTTCCGCTAACCTTTCGGCAAAGGATCTGGAAGATTATAACCAAAAACTGCAGAGCTTGAACTTGCATCCCCTCCCATATCTCCTTTATCTGCCTGCCAGCTGGCTGCATAGAAGGGTGTTGGTGCCTTATATCTTGCCTGGGATGAGGAGGGGAGGAAAAAGTTAAAAGTTAAAAAGTTAAAGAGTTAAAAAGGTAAGAGTTAACAGTTAAGAGTTAAGAGTTAACAGTTAATAGTTAATAGTTAAGAGTTAAGAGTTAAGGAGTTAAAGATTGGGGAAATGATACCGAAGAAGATTCATTACTCGTGGTTCTCGGGGGAGCCGTATCCAGAACCTGTGTTATTGTATATGGAGACCTGGAAGCGTGTGCTGCCTGATTATGAGTTCGTGCTCTGGGACAGGGAACGCGTTCGGGAAGTGGAGGAGAAATACTTGTTTGTGAAGGAGGCTCTGCAGGAAAGGAAATGGGCATTCGCTTCGGATGTGGTGCGTTGCTATGCCGTACATAAATATGGCGGAATATGGCTGGATATCGACATTGAGATGCGAAAACCATTTGATCCGTTGCTGAATCATAGGATGTTTATTGGTAGAGAACATAATTGTAATTACTTTGGTGATGGGGTTGGAAGGCACATGCATACGTTAGGGGCTCATTGTTTTGGCGCAGAAAAGGGGCATCCATTCCTTCTCCGTTGTCTGGACTATTATAAAGAGCGACATTTTGTACTATCAGGAAACCTTTCGTTGCCTGAACGACTGAGATACGATATGAGGATTATTCCAGACGTGATGGCATGTCTTGCCAATCTGGAATACGGGTATGATGGAGGAATGGATGATGAGGATATTTCGATGATGATAGACAATGGCATTTATTTGATGCCTGCTTACAGCCTCGAACAGCCCAAGTATAAACCTATTGAGGAGGCTTTCTGCATCCACCATTTCTTTGGAGCCTGGCGTCCGGAAAATTACGGACATGTATATGATAAGAAATCTCTATATGTGAGTCCGCCTAAAAATCTGGATTATTACTTCTTTAAGCTGCTGAGTAAAATGCTGAAAAGACGCAGGATAATGCTAAAGGTTATTAGCTATTGAGTGTGTCTTTCCATTTGGTCAGTATGTGTATTCCTTGGAATGAATAAAGCAATCGTATTTGAGAATGTTGGCAAGATGTACCGGCTGGGAAGAGTCGGTACTGGGGCTTTGCACGATGACTTGAACCGGTGGTGGACTACACGGATATTGCGCAGGGAGGATCCTTATATAAAAATTGGAGAAATAAACGATAGAACGAAAAGAGGCAATAGTGACTATGTGTGGGCGCTGAGAGATGTTTCCTTCAATGTAGAACAGGGAGAGGTCTTAGGAATCATTGGTAAAAATGGTGCTGGAAAAAGTACCTTATTAAAACTGCTTAGCCATATTACATCTCCCACAGTTGGTACGATACATTATAATGGCCGTATTGGTTCCCTGCTTGAGGTCGGTACCGGCTTCCATCCCGATTTGACAGGCAGAGAGAATATTTATATGAATGGATCCATTTTGGGAATGTCAAAAAAAGAAATATCCCGAAAGATGGATGAAATAATAGACTTTGCCGGAATAGAAAGGTATTTGGATACTCCTATAAAAAGATATTCAAGCGGTATGACAGTGAGGCTGGGTTTTGCTGTAGCTGCTTTCCTGGAGCCTGAGATTCTTGTGGTGGATGAAGTGCTATCTGTAGGAGATTTCGAATTTCAAAAAAAAGCATTGGGTAAGATAAAGGATGTATCAGCAGGTGAAGGGAGAGCGGTGCTTTTTGTGAGCCACAATATGGCTTCTATTGCCAACTTGTGCACACGAGCTATGGTACTGGATGATGGCAATGTGATCTTTGATGGAAGAGTAGAAGAAGCTATTGAAACTTATACGATAGGGTGCGTGTCTGACAAGAGAAAAAAGATTGTAGAGGCTGTAGCATGGACATCTTCTTTCTTGACTGTGGATGAAATCTCTCTGAATGGGTCAACATTGGCAGAGAGTACGATTACGTCAAATCAGGAATTCCTGGATCTTGTGATTGAAGGCCAAGTATCAGAGCATCTTCCCAGCCTCGATGTGCGGTTAGAATTCAGGAATAAAGCAGGTGTGCCTTTGATGGCATTGGCGGAAGGTCATTATAGAGGTAAGTCCCAAACAATCGTCCCTGGTCATTATAGAATTGAGAAAAAAATCAGGCTGCCACGCTATTTGGCTACGGGCGATTATGTGGTTGATATCGTGTTACACCAGCCTAATGTCTGCCTGTATATGCAGGCGCCCTCTTGTGCTTTGATTCACATGGATGGTGGTATGGATGATTTCGGTCAGCCCCTGATTTGTGATAGAGATGGTATTATCGGTCTTGAATCTGTTAATTAATCTATGATTCCTAAAAAAATTCATTACTGCTGGCTCAGCGGTGAGCCTTATCCTGAAATAGTGCAACAATGCATGGACTCCTGGCACAGACACATGCCTGACTGGGAGTTTGTGCTGTGGGATATGCAGAAGGTTAAGGATATTGACTCGGTATGGCTTAAAGAATGTATCGAAGCCAGAAAGTGGGCTTTTGCAGCTGACTTTATCCGGGTTTATGCGCTTTGTCATGAGGGAGGCATCTATTTGGATTCTGATGTGATGGTGTATCAGTCGCTTGAACCTTTCCGTGAGCATAAGTTTTTCATAGGAAGGGAAGGGGCTTCTTATGCAACCTTTGATGATGGAATTCAAGTATTCCTGACATCTCATTGTATGGGAGGGGAGGCTAATCATTCGTTCCTGCGGCGAAATCTGGGTTATTATCAGAATCGTCATTTCAAGGGCTGTGACTGTGATGAACTGCCGAATGTGTTGCGTTATGATATGCTGATGATGCCTTATATACAAAGCCGGCTGGCAGAATGCTATGGCTATGATCCTGCCCTTGATAAAGATGTGATTCAGGAATTAGAGGAAGGTATGGTGGTGTTTCCCTATCGTTATTTTGGCAGCACTCCTTACAATAAGAACGCTTCGTGCTATGTGGAGCATATTGGACAAGGAAGCTGGAGAGAGCCTGAATATTGGGCAAAACACTTACCAGCTACGCCCATAGACTGGAGATACAAGGTGAGATGGAGGATAGTCTATTTGCTCAAGATATTGGCGAGAAAGATGGATTATGTGATGGTAAGAATTCATCCGGATGGAAGGCTTTAGTCTGATGTGCCCCAAGGTGTCAGTCATTGTTCCTATCTATCATTCAGAGAGGTATCTGGAGCGCTGCTGCCGGAGCCTGTTTGAGCAGACTTTGGATGAGATTGAGTACTTGATGATTCTTGATGGTCCTTCTGATGAGGCTGAGTTGATTATTGAACGCCTCGGTAAGGAGTATCCTCATCGGAAAGAATGGATTACGATAATCAGACACTCCCAGAATCTGGGCGTCAGCTGCTGCAGGCAGGAAGGAATTGATAGGTCAAGGGGTGATTATCTCTTTTTCTGTGACAGTGATGACTGGATGGAGTCTGTGGCTTTGGCTTCGCTCTATGATCTGGCAGCTTCGGGTAAGAATGATCTCGTCTTTGCCAATTATGTAAGGCATTATGAGCAGACTGGTAAGGAAGTGTATTATTCTTCAAGCCACGTGACGCAAGGTGTCATCAGTACCATGGATGGTACTTTGTGCAACAAGTTAATACGTAAGGAACTTATATTTGAGAATCATTTGAATTTCCCTACTGCAATTAATTGGGGTGAGGATCTGTGCATGTCAGTAATGCTCCAGATACTTGCTCGCAAAATCTGCTATTTGCCGCAGTGCTTCTATCATTACTGCATGCATCCAAGTTCTCTGACTACCTCGTTGGCTTTGGAAAAATACCGGCAACTGGTCTCTTGCCCGCTGTATGTGGAGGAAGAACTGAAGAAGAGAGGATTGGCAGAACAGTATGCCATGCTTCTGATGCAGATGAAATTTGAGGTGAAGGAATACTACTTGATCCAAAAGCCTCTGCGGGACATACAGGCATGGAAAAGAACATATCCGGAATGTCATGCCTTCATCTGGCAATACAGAGGGGTGCCGTCCTATTTGAAGGTAGCAGCATCGTTGGCATGCAGCTCATTGACTATTCCTTTCGCATGGATGATTCTGGAGTGTAGAGATCTCTATGTATGGCTTCGCGATAATATCTGCCAATAAAGTGTATGGATGGCTACGACGTTTCTATCATCATTCCTGTCTATAATGTAGCAGCTTATATTGAGAAGTGTCTGCTGTCTGTCATGAATCAGCGTGTGTCTGCTTCGGTGGAATGTCTGCTGATAGATGATGGCAGTGTGGATGAGAGTATTGATATAGCAGAGAGGTTAATCTCGGAATATAAGGGTCTGATCCGGTTCAGAATAATTCGCCACCTGCAGAATAGAGGATTGTCCGCAGCAAGAAATACAGGAATTAATCAGGCGAAAGGTACTTATCTGTACTTCCTGGATGCTGATGATTGGATTGATGCAGATACAATTCAATCCATGTTTGACCTGACTCTCCAATATCCTGAAGTAGATATGGTACAAGGCGGCGCAATGACGCATGGAGGAGATGCCAAGCCTTGGTTATCAATGGAGGGAAGTCTGATTCCGGATTATATTTCTGGAAGAGATGAGGTAGAGGCGGTGATGCTTGACCGAAAAAAGATTCCTGTCACGGCTGTAAATCGGTTAATACTTCGTACATTATTGCTCAAGGAACAATTGTTTTTTGAAGAGGGAATTGTGCATGAAGATGAGTTATGGACCTTCGTCCTATCAAAGGAACTTAAATCTATCGTAATTCATAAAAAGGACGTTTATCATTATTTTCACCGAGAGAATAGTATTACTAATTCTGGCAAAGGTCAGAAAGGAGAGAGTCTTATCCGGATTGCACAAAAGATGATAGATAGTCTGGAAACAAGGAATACGAAGAGAGTCATTTCCTATGTCATTGGCTTTATCCAACTCCGTTCATTCGATATTCTCGATGAGATGCATAGAAGGTCTTTCCTGTCACTTCTGCATAGAATGAGTCCCTATTTAACTCTGTGCAAGAGGATTGAAATTGAGGTCTGGACTCGCCTTGCCAAGTGTAATATCCGTAATCATTATTGGCTTTATTCGCTGCTCTATCATTGGAAGTGTTGATTCTCAATTCGTTTTTTGACTCTTTTTTTCTGCAATTTTTGTCAATTAAAGATTAAAAAAGGTGATATCGTAACAATAAAATGTAACATTTTTGTCTTGTTTTATAAAAAAATACACTTATTGTAACATTTTTTTGCATACGGCTGTTTTACTAAACGAAAAAATGCGTATCTTTGCACCTGCAATTACTAAGTATATGAGACAATTATCTTTGTTGCTTATTTTCATGGTGTTCTTCACTAATGCTCTTGCCCAATCGGTAAAGGAGAAGCCGCTGCGAAAGAATGACTGGTGGATAGGTACATCAATAGGTGTAACTCATAGCTTAGCGGAGAATGCCACAAGCGATGACTTCATAAAGAATTATCCTGGTGGAGAATTGCAGGTGGGTACCTTTGTGAACAGGGTACTCGGCTTCAGACTCTCCCTCGGACTCAATCCGCAGCTGGGCAGACCAGGTGAGGCGCAACGTGTGGGCGATCCGGAATTGTACGATACGCATTACCGCTTTAATGTGCTGAACGGATATGTGGATGCTCTGGTGGATCTGACTACACTCTTCACAAGCCGGAGAAAGAAGTACAGGCCGACGTTCGATATGATTTTGTTTGTGGGCGGTGGCGCGCTGGAGTCGTTCCACTTTGACCACGAGAAGGTGGCTGACTGGGTTTACTACCCGGTGGATCCGTGGGACAAAACTTTTTGGGGTGCTCACGCAGGCCTGCTGGCAAGCTACCGAATCAGTCCGCACTGGGACTGGATCCTGGAGGGCAGTTATAACCTCACGGACAGCAAATATGACGGCGTGGATAGCGGTGTGGCGCTGAGCGGATACGTGAAGATGCATACGGGCTGGGTATATCACTTCAATGACCGAACCTCAAAACAGGTGAGACTCAGTACCGATCCGGATGACAGCTGGCAGCCAAGCTATACGGAGCAGGACCGCCAGAAGGTGGTGAAGGAGCGTGCTAAACGTCTGGCTAAGGCGCAGAAGGAAAACGAGAAGCGCCGGGCTGACCGTCAGAAGCAGCTCCGAAAGAAGAATGCCGAAGCTCAAAAGGCTGCCAAGCGAATGAAGCAGGGCAAGGCGCAACGAGCCAAGGACAAGGAGGTGGCAAGACTTTATAACGAGATATGAGAAGTGTGAAGCGTTCGATTATCTTTCTGCTGCTTCTCTTCCTGCTGCCAACTGGGGCTTTGGCCCAGAAGAAAAAGCAGTATGAGGGTCCGGGTAACTGGTTTGTGGGTATCGAAACAGGTACCACACTCGCCATGGCGGAGAATGTGTCACTGGAGGACTTCTTCATCACAGAGGTGCCAGGCATCAGCATCCAGCTGGGACGGACCATCACTCCGTGGGCTGCGCTGAGACTGACGGCTGGCTACCACTCACAGATAGGTCATGCCTCAAAAGTGGCTGTCAAATATGATCCGGAGACTTATGCTCCCTACCGGTTCTACACGGCAACGGCTACAATGGATCTGATGTTCAATCTGGTGAACATGTGCAGAAGGTACGATGTGAGAAACTTCTACGATGGTTATCTGGTGATGGGCGGCGGATGGCTGAATAGCCTCGGGTTCGACAAAAAGGTGGATCTGTGGGACGAAGAGGTTTATCCCGTTAATTCAGCCGACGTGAAGAGCTGGACGGCAAAGGTGGGCTTCATGAATGCCTGGCACATGAACCGATCATGGGATCTGACGGCAGAGCTCGACTTCCACGCTACGGAAAATGCCTACAACGGCGTGGTGGATCGGCCTGACAGAAAACTGGACTTCTTCCTGACGCTTAAAGTGGGTACGACCTACTACTTCAGGAACGGCAGAGGAAGGCATAGATATGCCAATGCAGCCAAGAAGCATCTGTATTGGTAAACTTATAAATCATTAATTAATGAATCGCATTTATCTCTGTCTGGCTCACATGGGCGGACAGGAACAGAAATACATACAGGAGGCTTTTGATACCAACTGGGTAGTGCCGCTGGGTCCGAACTGCAACGGATTTGAGGCAGATCTGGAACAGTATCTTGGCAATGAGGTGAAGGTGAGTGCGCTGAGTTCGGGCACGGCTGCCATTCATCTGGGTCTGATCCTGCTGGGCGTAACTTCAGGCGATGAGGTGATCTGCCAGAGCTTTACCTTTGCGGCAAGTGCTAACCCGGTGACTTATCTGGGGGCAAAGCCGGTATTCGTGGACAGCGAGAGCGAGTCCTGGAATATGGATCCGGAACTGCTGGAGGTGGCAATACAGGACAGAATCAAGGTGACGGGCAAGAAACCGAAAGCCATTGTAGCAGTTCACCTGTATGGTATGCCTGCTAAGATGGATGAGATCCTGGCGGTGGCTAACCGCTACGAGATTCCGGTGCTGGAGGATGCTGCCGAAGCCCTGGGATCAACCTACAAAGGTAAAGCCTGCGGTACGCTGGGTGCGTTGGGCGCACTCTCGTTCAACGGCAATAAGATGATTACTACCAGCGGCGGTGGCGCTCTGGTATGTAAGGATGAGGCAACAAAGCAGCGATGTATCTTCCTGGCTACGCAAGCCCGTGAGAATGTGCCCTATTATCAGCATGAGGTGGCTGGCTATAACTACCGAATGAGCAATATCTGCGCTGGTATTGGCAGAGGTCAGATGCAGGTGCTTGCCGAACATGTGAATCATCACCAGTGGGTGACGAAAAGATACAGCGAACTGCTGGCTGAGGTGGAGGGGGTGACGCTCCATCTGAATAAGCGGGAGGAGGTGCAGTCAAACTACTGGCTTAACACAGTGACCTTCGACCAATGGCAGATTGGCAATCAGAAGCATGACCTGCTGAAGCTGGTTCAGCTGATGAGCGATGCGAATATTGAGACCCGGCCTCTGTGGCAGCCGATGCACCGACAGCCTCTCTATAAGGAGGCTCCACGCTACTCCAACGGGGTGAGCGATGACCTCTTCATGAAAGGTCTCTGCCTCCCTTCCGGCCCCTACGTGGGCGAAGAGGAGGTGCAGCACATCGTGAACACTTTGAAAAAATATATATAATAATAAATAAGGTATTTATGAGAATTCAATCCACCATCCTGATTTCACTGATGCTGGCAGGGGCTTACCCTCTCGCTATGGCTCAGGATATTCAGGTATCGAGCGACTGGGGTGACGTGCCCAGCAGCCAGGGTTTTGACGCTTCGGATGATGATTACACTGGTAACAGCCCGGAGGAGGATGCTCTGTTGCAGTCTCTCTACAATGAGGAGGAGGACGAAGACCTGACCCGCATGCTGCAGAGTGAGGACTACATCTTCCCTTCTTCTATCACGGACAACTGGCACCTGCTTTTCCAGTTGGGAAGTGCGCAGTCTTGGGGAAGCTACTCTGAGAAGATTAATTTTATGGATAAATCAAACTGGGCGCTCGGTCTGGGCATTGGTAAATATCTGACTCCGGTCAACGATGTGCGTGTGCTCTTCTCTTGGCACAGAAACACAGGTGTGCATGGTCCGGATATGAATGGTACAGAGGAGTACGGTACCGGTTATGGCGAGGGTCCTGAAAAGCCTTGGAACGGAAGCTATGATCCTTACCACTTCAATGCTTTCTCACTCTATGCTGACTGGCTCCCTAACTTTACTAACCTTATTAAAGGCTATGACCCTGACCGTAAGTTCACCGTCAGTGGTGTGATGGGTATCGGTATCGAATCTACCTTCGGATATACTGATAAAGACCTCTCAAAGGTGAGTGTATGGGCTGAGAAGGCTGCTCGCTCTACTTCTCGTACACTGATCGGACTGAAGTTCGGTCTTCAGGCTGACTATATCATTAATGACCGCTGGCATCTGAACTTTGAGGCTTCAAATATGGTGCTTGATGATACCTATGACGGTCTGGTGGGTACTTCAATCTGGGATGGCCACCTTGATTTCATGTTCGGCGCCTGCTGGTATCTGAAGGGTAAGATGAATAACGGCCGTATCCAGAACCGTAATCCATTCGCTGACAAATATACTACCTACGAGGAGCGTATCTACAAGAACCGTGAGGCTATTGAGGATGCTCTGGCTAACCGTGGCGTGAATGTCACTACGGTGGATGTGACTAAGGATGTGACCTATACACTGATCGCTTTCGATGAGAGTATCATTGAGGTGCCTCGTCTGCAGCAGAACAACGTATATACTACGGCTGAGGCTTACAAGGCTATTCCTAAGAGCAAGATCTTCATCACCAACAGCACAAAGGTGGATGACAAGCTCTTCCATGAGCGTGCTTGGTCAATCAGTAAGCTCCTGCATAACCGCTGGCAGATTCCGCTGGAGGATATCTGGGTAGATGCTGATGAGGATCATATCCGTACAATGCAGATTCCTGAGAGCAAACATTACATCATCCTTATTATTAACGACTGATCATGATGAAAAAGATATTTCTTTCACTCGGTCTTGCGCTGAGTACTATGGGCTGTGCAATGGCACAGGACCTGGATGATGTGGACTATACACTGACTACTGTCCTCAATGACACGCTGGCTGAGGCGATGCCTACCGGCGGTGAGGATATGGTGCGAATTGATACAATTGACTACCTGAGTGATCAGGTGCAGAACATCTTCATCGGCGCCAGTGTGGGTGCTTCACTCTCAATGGGTGAGAATACCCGTTACGGTAACTTCCTTGACATGAGTAAGCTCAGCTTTGAGGCTACCGTGGGTAAGTTCTTCTATCCTCAGTTCGGTCTGCGCTTCTCGCTGCAGTACCTGAACCAGAAGGGTCGTGTAGAATGGGAGATTGCTGACGAGCTGGATAAGCGTGGTGCGTATGACGGCAACTATGACTTCTCCCTGATGGCTGGCTTCGTGGATGGTCTGGTCAATTTCCACAATATGTTCTGGAAGTATCGTGAGGACCGTCATTTCAACCTGATTGGTTACTTCGGTCTGGGTTATTTCCGCTCTTTCGGTTTTGATAAGGATAAGCTGAATTATCTGGCTGACCCTTGGGACCGCAATGGTGACCCAATGGGTAAGGTGACTTACGGTTATACTGTGAATGGTAAGAGCCGTAACTACTTTGCCGGTCATGCGGGTTTGATTGCTGCCTACCAGATCACGGAGGCATGGGATGTGAACGTGGATGTATCATTCAACGGTACAGACGATGCCTATAATGGTAAGCGTTTCCGCCGCGTATATGATACTTACGTGAACATCATGGCTGGTTTGACCTACCATATCCCTGATACTTCAGGCAAGCGCCGTCTCAAATATACGCACTATACCGATCAGGATATGGTGACTGTGCTTAACCGCCAGATCTATGAGACACAGGATAGCCTGGAGCAGGCGATGAAGCCTGTGGATAAGATTGAGGAGGCTGTGGCTTACAATGAGATGCTCCAGACTACCGTGTCATTCTACATTGATAAGACCTTCATCACGGAGGCACAGGAGCGCAACGTACGTTCAGTGGCTCGGTTCATGGAGAACCATCCTGACCTCGACGTGGTAGTAACCGGTTATGCCGATAAGCAGACTGCCTATCCTAAGTATAACATGATGCTCTCAAAGAAGCGTGCTACTAATGTATATAACATGCTCGTGCAGAAGTATGGCGTGGATCCAAAGCGCCTTACTATGGACTATAAGGGCGACGAAGAGCAGCCATTCGAAATTGTAAACGAATGGAACCGTTCGGTAGTCTTCATCCTGAAGCCTCATACGGATGACTTTAAGGCTGACGTACAGACCAAGACAGAGAAGCTGAATTCTCACTCTCAGGGCCGTCTGAATGCTACTGATGATAAGAAGCCTACCCACTAATCATTGTAAAAGAAGTTGAATTATGCGTAAGATATTTTCAATTTTGTCTGTATGTCTGGCACTGGGCGCTATCTGCGCCCAGGCTCAGACCTTCGATAAAGATGGCCTCCGCTATAGTGTGCTTGAGGGTAATGACGTAAGCGTTTGCGTCAACCCTGATGACACTACCTTCCTCCGCGGTCGTGTAGTGATTCCTGCCAAGGTGGAGAATGCGGGGGCAAACTACAATGTGGTGGCTCTGACCGACTCGGCTTTCAAGGATTGTGACCTGATCAAGACGCTGGTGATCCCTGCTTCGGTGAAGAAGATTGGTCAGCATATCGTTGATTACTGCTATGCGCTCAACGAGTTTGAAGTTGAGAAGGGCGGCGCTTATAAATCAGAGGAGGGTATTCTCTTCTCTGCCGATGGCGTGGAACTGATCAGCTGTCCTGCCGGTAAGAGCGGCGAATACGTAGTGCCTGCTACCGTTCGTAAGATTGATGCTTCGGCTTTCTCTTCGTGCAAGAACCTCTCAAAGATTACGCTGCCTGAGGGCCTGAAGGATATTGAGGATTATACTTTCTTTGAGTGTTGGGGTCTGGCTGATGTGGTGTTCCCTAAATCTCTGGAGACGATTGGCAACTATGCCTTTGATGGTACGATCCTGCAGTTCCTCTTCTTCGACAAGAATCTGAAGAGCATCGGTGACCATGCCTTTGACCGCAGCAGTATGGTGGAGGTAATGCTTTTGGGCAGCAATCCTCCGGCACTGGGCGAGATGGTATTCGGCGGTGATATGGGCTATACCCGTCTGTATGTCCCTGTAGGTTCGCGAGTAAAGTACAAGAAGAGTGACTGGAAGCTCTTCCCTGTAATGTACGAGGGTAATAAGACTCGCCGTTGGCAAGGAAGCTATAGGTAAAGGTAAAGAGGTAAAGAGGTAAAAAGGTAAAGAGGTAACAATTAAGGTGGTGCAGCTGATAGTATTGTCCCTTTCACTCCCCTTTCACTCCCCTTATATACCCTTAAATACTGTATTCTAAATATATGAATAATATCGTTCCTGTCTTGCTGCTTACCGGTTATCTGGGAAGCGGCAAGACAACGCTTTTGAATAGGATTCTCGCTAATACGAAGGGAATCAAGTTTGCCGTTATTGTCAATGATATTGGCGAGGTGAATATCGATGCTGATCTGATTGAGAAGGGTGGCATCGTGGGTAAGAAAGATGATAGCCTGGTGGCGCTGCAGAATGGTTGTATCTGCTGTACGCTGAAGATGGATCTGGTGGAGCAGCTCTGCGACATCACTCGTCAGCACCGTTTTGACTACATAGTCATTGAGGCAAGCGGTATCTGTGAACCGGGTCCGATTGCACAGACTATCTGCTCCATGCCAGAGATGGTGCCGGAGAAGATTTCCGAAGCAATGCCTGTGGTAGATTGCATTGTCAGCGTAGTGGATGCGCTCCGTATGCAGAGCGAGTTTGCTTGTGGCAAGAGCCTGATGGAAAAGCACCTCGATGAGGAGGATATTGAGAATCTGGTGATTCAGCAGATTGAGTTCTGCAACAAGATTCTGCTCAATAAGGCTGATGAGGTAAGTCCGGAAGAGCTGGGAAGAATCAAGCAGATCATCCGCGAGATTCAGCCGAAGGCAGAGATCATCGAATGTAACTATTGCGATGTGGATCTGGACAGACTGGTGCATACAAATATGTTCAACTTCGATGAGGTGGCTACCTCCGCCCGCTGGATTCAGGAAGTGGAGGGTCATGACAACGAGGATGACTTGGAGCACGAGCATCATCACCATCATGACGAGGATGAGCATGAGCATCATCATCACCATCATGACGAAGATGAGGAGGATGAACATGAACATCATCATCACCATCATCATGACGACGAGGACGAGGAGGATCATGAGCATTGCCACCACCATCATGACGACGAGGAAGAGTGCGAACACTGTCATCACCATGACGATGACGAGGATCATCACCATCATGACGAGGATGAGCATGAGCACCATCATCACGGACATCATCATCACCACCACCATCACCATGATGGCGGCGAGGTGGAGGAATATGGCATCGGTACCTATGTATATTATAACCGTCGCCCGCTGAATTTAGGTCTGTTTGATGATTTCGTTGCCCGCCGTTGGCCAAAGAACATCATCCGCGCCAAAGGCATCTGCTACTTCAGCAATGAACAGGACGTATGCTATGTGTTCGAACAGGCAGGCAAGCAGGTTTCTGTCCGAAATGCTGGACAGTGGTTCGCTACTATGCCAAGAGAAGAGCTGGAGATGATGATGGAGCGCGATGCTAACCTGCGCCGCGACTGGGATGAACAGTATGGCGACAGAATGCAGAAACTCGTCTTCATCGGTCAGCACCTGGATCGTGAGGCTCTCAAGAGGGAGCTGGATGATTGCTTGGTGTAGGAAAAAAGTTAAAAGTTAAAGGTTAAAGGTTAAAAATTCGAAGAAATCGACCTGTACGGTTTGAACACAGATTTAACGGATCAAACAGATATAACGGATTATCTCAAACACGAATTAAAACGAATTGAAACAAATTTGCTTTAGTAACATATAAATAATAACTTGGTCAAAACTACTATATTTTTTATAGAACAAGGAATTGAAGGAATTAATAGAAATACATGCGGTTAAGGGTTCCTTAAATTCTACTGAATTCCTTGTAGAAAATACCAATTTATTATTTGTACTTAACTTAACGGATCAAACGGATATAACAGATTATCTCAAACACGAATTAAAACGAATTGAAACAAATTTGCTTTAATTTGCTTTAATTGGCTTAAATTTGCGTTTTATAAAAATCCGTTAAATCCGTTAAATCTGCGTCATCTGCGTTCTATTCGCCACAACAGGCATCTAACCGTACAGGTCGAAAGATTTTTATCGCACATTTTAGTAGAAAATCTGGGTGAAAATCTACATTAAAAATAAGGCAGACTGCCCATGTTATAGGAACGGCTTCGCCGAGAAATCAAGGGTAAAATCAAGGATAAAATCAGGGGTAAAAATCAAGGATAAAATCAAGGGTAAAATCAAGGATAAAAATAGGATAAAACAAGGGTAAAAATCATTGCTTAAAATACCAAAAGCGGAGGGCTCAAAAGAGCTCTCCGCTTTTGTATTGTATCAGCGCCAGCA
>JAZLJN010000078.1:0-12879 GCA_045617885.1 Bacteroidales bacterium
AAAAGTTGAAAAGAATTTTCTGAGCTTTTTATGACTTAAATGATGTGGGGCGCAAATGCGTCAAACCGTATTCCATTCGCCTCAATTTGGCAGAAACAGTGCAATCTCGGCATGACACAATTTTGCATTTGTCTTGATAGGACGAATTATCATAGGGGTGCTGAGTAGTTACTAGCGAACTTATTTTGCACAAAAAATGTGAAAAGTATGCTTGAAATTTGGTATGTTCAGGGATAATTGTTAATTTTGCAAGCAAAATTTGCAGAACATGCTCACAATGACGGTCTCGTCAAGTATTATGGGCAATTTCTCAAATGGATAACTTCTGACCGAGGACTTGTATTCTTGGGAAGAAGTGGATTTATAACCCAAACGATGGTCGGCTCAATGTTGACCAGATTATGTTGAACAACTAAAATAGATTATGCCAATGAATCAAATTACGTAAGAGAATTCTCTTAAAAAGAACTGTAGTCGGCGTGCAGATTAAGCAGAATATGCTGTCTTTTCAATCGTATTGTTGACTAGTCTTTGCGTAATGTGTTGATTATCAGTTATTATGTATAGCAGCCCAAGCGGCTGTTGAAGAATAGTAAACAACTGATAATCAAGTCAAACAAATGCAAAGATTTTGGTCACGATGCAGAATTTGCAGAATTTGCTTATTTCCGCATTTGATATGTTGACCAGTCTTTGCGTAAGATATTGATTATCATTCACGACTTCCCGCCGCGCAGGCAGCTGTAGAGGAGTAATTTAGCACTACTTTCCTAAAATAATAATAGGAGGTAAGAGCCATTGTGGTTCTTACCTCCTAATTGTTTGCGTAAGTGCAAATGATTAATGACAACTGTTGACAATGACACTCCGTGAAGCAGCATCTTTATGACAAATCGACCTCCGTACCCAGTTGAGGGTATGGAGGTCGAACCATTTAATAGCAATTCTTATTATCAGTTATTGCAATCGTATGGATCGTGGTCATGGTTGCAGTACCATCGATCGCCTATTGCCTGACAGCAATCTTAGTGATTACACATCTTGGATTTGTCAGCCGTGAAACCGTCACCGCCAGTTGGCATGAACTTGCCCTTTGCCTCAAGGAAAGCAACGAGTTCTGCTGCTGTCATATTCTCTGCACAACAGGTGTAGAAATGTTCTTCTGTACCAAACTTATTGATGATGGCATTGACCGACTCTTCACGAGAAGAGTAACTATTGCCGAACATCATTTCCAATACTTCGTGTCCGTGTGTCATATTTCAATATTGAGTTTCATTTTCATTCGTTGTCAATCTCTTAATGGCCAGATGATGGCCGACGGCAGCAGCCTTATTGAACCAGATCATGGCCACCTCTTCGCCGATGCATTATTCCTTCCACTCTTCGTCATACTCCTGAAAAGCACTCTTGCCCTCTTCCGAAAGATAGGGGCATTCACGAAGATAAGAGCTGAGGGTATCGACCAGATAAGGGAAGAAACCATAATCGTCATAGGAATCCATGCCATCCACAGACAGCACATAGATCCCTTCTCCTTTCTCAATAGAGAATAGGGTAGTGTATTTCGCACAAGCTTCAGAGACCTCTGTCACGATCCTTCCGCTACATGAGCATTTGTAGGAATGATCCGTTTGCTCACGGCAGAACATACATTCCGCACACGACTTGACAAGTGCAAAACGTTTCACCAGAGAGCCATCGGGTAGGGTCACGTCCTCAAAAAACATCCCCTTCGGACGCACCCAAGTCTTGCCCTCGCCATAGAGTGCCTTATAGATGACCATCTCTTCGAGCGTCTCGCTATGCAGACACTCACCCACGAATTCATACAGATTGCCTTTGTAGTGACGATACAGCTTTGCCATATTGATCAAATATGTTTTTTTGTGTTATGTTGTATTTTTAATTGGTTTATTCTCAAACTCGGAATTAAGTATCGATCAAATCTCTGTCTCAGGAGTGACGTATGTCTTGGCTGTTACTGATTATTCTGGTTAATGAGGTTCACCACCACCTTCACCATTACATCCTTGTCGTCAGGACGGCTCTCGGCAATCATGAGGGTGAGGGCAACAAGTGTGTTGTCTGCAATACGCTTGTGGCCGTCTTCGGCATAGAGGATGTGATTGTTGTCGAGGAACCAGAGGAATAGCATCGCCGCGATACGCTTGTTGCCGTCGCTGAACGAATGATTCTTGACCACGAGGTAGAGCAGCATGGCAGCCTTTTCCTCCACGCTCGGGTAGAGATCCACACCGCCGAACGTCTGGTAGATCTGGCCGATGGAACTATGGAACGACTCATCTTTCTCATGCGCAAAGAGTGCCGAACCACCAAACTTGTCACGCAGCACGTTGATGGCCTCCATCGCGCTCTCGTAGGACGCGCGGAATGCCTCGCCCTCGGTTGTTTTCTCGATGCCAAGCGTCTGTAGTCATAATGGTCGAGCGTGTCCAGTGCATAGACGTAGTCGCTCACCACACTCAGCAACCCGCTGTATTCTTCGTTCGTGACCTTCTCCTGCAGCGAGATGGCACGCGACATCACCCTCACCACCTCCTTCAGCTCGTTGTAGTGGTCAAGGCGTCGCTGGTCGATGGCGTAGCCTTTAATGAGGTATTGTTTTAGGACTGATGATGACCAACGTCTAAAGGCGACAGCTTGTTTGGAATTTGTCCTGTAACCTACAGAAAGGATCATATCCAAGTTGTAAAACGGAATAATACGTGTAACTTGTCTTTGACCTTCAATTCGAACTTGTGCATTTTTCACAGGTTGAAAATTCCTCCAACTCGCCTTCCTTGTAGATGTTGTTGATGTGTCTGACAATGACGGTTCTGTCCTTGCCAAACAATAATGCTATCTGCTCCTGGGTGAGCCACACAGTTTCATTTTCCAGTTTCACATCGAGCTGGGTCTTTCCGTCTGGTGCCGTATAGAGCACCACTGGACAATTGTTCATTTGTTCCTTCATACTAATCGTTTTGGTTTTCTTCTATTTATGTAGTATGGGAATTCATCAAAATGTTACACTTACAAATCCATTATTTTCAAGCCATTTCTTGATGTCGCTCTCAGCATCGGCCACATCGTCCTCATGAGTGGCTAAGCCTTGTACGATAGGAGAGGTTGGGAGCAGATCCTGAGCCGTGCGCAGAGTCTTCTTTATTTCTCAGAGGATTTGTTGGTGATAATCGGCTTTTCCCTCTCGCTCCATTTCTTGATCGGCCCCGAGTGCTTGCCTCTGTTGAGCTTGATGCCGTGCTTGTTCAGGATGCGGAACACCGAACTGCGGCTGTGGAAACCGCTGGCTCTCCAGATTTCGTCAATCGGATGACCGGCAGCATAGAGGTTGATGACCGTCTTCTCACGCTCCAGACGCTTCTTTTTTGAAGTCGAAACAGGAGAGAGGGTGACAATCATTCGTTCCTGAAGCTTGGTCACATGCTCCGAAGCCTTGCGCAGAGCCAGGGCTTCGCCAGGTAGAGAGCCAATCATTTCAAGCACGTCCGATGGCTTAGTCTCAGGGAACAGCTCGTTGCGCGAGTCAATCCTGTCATGGATGCTGATGATGCGGATCACCTTCACGCGACAGAACTCCAGAATGATGGCCAGCTCCTGACTGCCACGTAGTGCATTCGAGAACTTCGAGATGACCAGCTCGTTACCTCGTTCCAGCGCCACCATCAGCTGTTTCCACAGCGGACGCGCCTTCTCTTCCTCATCTTTTTCCTCGATGATCTGGAGGCAGCCGTAATCCTGCATCCATTGTTTGTCAGCCTCAGTCTTGTCGTAATGGGCTGTCACCATGATATAGCCAATCTTTGCCATGTTGAGATAGGGTATTGGGTACTACCGATTAAAAATCGGTGCAAAGATAATCAATTATTCCGAGATATGAATCAGAAAGTAAAGACCCAAGCGCAGCCAACGCCTACCTCTGGATGTTGCTGCAGTAGTAGAAGAGTAATCCTTTGATACTATAATAATAGGAGGTAAGAGCCATTTTGGTTCTTACCTCTTTTTCGTCTTTTGCGCATTATGCAAATCTTAATGACCATGACAATGGCGCTATACCTAAGCCTTCTCTCTATGTCCTTGCTGTATCATCGGCTTCTGCTGCTGCATCTGACCCATCTGCTTCTGCTGCATCTGCTGCCCCTTTTGCATTCTCTGACCATGTCCCTTGTGGTGTCTGCCGTGAGCCTGATGCATGGCAAGGTGGTCATTGACTTTCTCAACGTAAGCAACGTAGGTCTTGCTTCCCATGATGTCCTTTATCTCCTTGCGGTACTTCTCATTGATAGCGCGCATTTGTGCGTGATGTGCACTCATGTGAGAAGCCTTCTGCGCCATCGGCTGCTGACCAGGTGCTGCTTGATGCTTCTTGCCGTGGTGCTCTTTTGTTTCAGCTTTTGGCTTACGTCCTGTATTGTCTGTCACACCCTTTGTATGCTGATGCTGGGCGCGGAGAGCCTTCATCTCGTCCTGCTTCTTGACCTTGAGGGCGGCAATCTGCTGGACTTTCTTCTCGCTCAAACCCATCTGGCCGACGATCTCCATATTGATGACAGGATCAACCATTTCATGGCGAGGCTGGTATGTGTGATCCTGATGTGACTTGTTGTTATCCTTGGCCATAGTGGTCATTGCGGTCAAAGCAAGGCAGAGAACTGCGAGCATAGTCTTCTTCATAATCTTCTGTTATTAATGATTTTACTTTCGTTTCTGAAAGCATCAGGAGTACCGGTTTCTTCCTGCTTTCTGTCTTTAAGACCATGCTCTGGGGCAAGCGTTTATTCGATGGTATGATTTTTGAGATACTTTCACAAAAAGCGTTTTTTATTGTTAAACTTGCTCGTTTATATTTAAACCTTCCAGCCTTTTTATCTCCTCCATGAGAGCTACCCCATAGCCGATGCCTCCGCATACGACCACCGCGAGTACGTATGACAGTATCTTTTTCATCGTTTCCTCACCGAAAATGGTTATTTCTCCGTAATTCGGCTCATGAACTTCTCTTTGCCGATGATGAACCTCAAGTGCTCGCCCTCGCCGATGGTGCCCTCATCGTCCGAAGCCGTGATGCGGAACCATAGTTTGCGGTCCTCCACCTTGATGAGTTCAGCCGTAGCCGTGACCTCATGACCGAGACCCGTGGGTTTGATGTGCGAAGAGGAGATCTGCCCGCCCACGGTCGATTGTCCCTCCTCCAATTCAGCAGCCACGGCCATCATGGCGGCATTCTCCATGAGTGCCATCATCATGGGGGTGGCCAACACGCGGAGGTCGCCGCTGCCTACGTTTACTGCCAGATGCTGCTCCTGTACGGTGAGCTTGCTGGTGTATGATAAACCTGTTTCTAGTGCCATATTTTCAAATTCTTTTTCTCCATCAAAATAAATCAAATAAAAATCAATTTTTGCTGCAAATTCCTGATTCCTTTTGATTATCTTTTGTTAATATTTTTTCCCCCTTTACTTTCCTTCAACAAAATAAATCAAATAAAATCAATTTTTGCTGCAAATGCCGATTTCTTTTGATTTCCTTTGCCAGTGCAAACTACCAGTATTTTCATTTGCGTGGGTTTTTAAGGAGAGAGGTAGGAGCAGACCAAGACAGGGCCTCTGTTACTTCGAATGATACATCCTCCCTGATATTCTCGCAGTCAGCACCGAAAGAGGCTGTGTATTTGCCGGCAGCGGTTTCCCAGTTCATGGCATCCTGATTGAATGAGGCCAGTTCATAGTAGCTAATTTTCGTGCTCACTACCTGACTCTCTCCTGGAGCCAGTTCCTTGGTTTTTGCGTATGCCTTCAGCTCTCTGACAGGCTTATCAAGGCCACCTGCAGGAGCAGAGATATAGAGTTCCACAACCTCCTTTGATGCCACATCGCCGCTGTTCGTCACCTTTATGGTTGCCGTGATTCCCTCCTTGTCAGTCTCCACCGCAGCATCAGACCAGTCGAAGGTGGTATAACTGAGTCCGTAGCCGAAAGGATAAGAAGCGGCGATGTCATGCTTCTGCAGCCATCTGTAACCTACATAGATGTCTTCCTCATAGACTGTGTAGTCAATGTTGCGGTCAGTCATACCTATGCGGGTTCTCTTCATGCCACTATCATTGACGATGCCGGGGTTGATAGGGAAGTTGGCCGAAGAACCGAAGTCCTCGAACCTGACAGGGAAGGTGACAGCCAGCTTGCCTGAAGGAGACTTCTTGCCCGAAAGGATGTCGGTCACGCTGTTGCCACCCTCCTGGCCAGCCTGCCATGATAGCAGGATGGCATCCGGAATGTCCTTCCACGAGGCGGTTTCGATTACACCGCCGATATTGAGTATTACGATCACCTTCTTCCTTGCCTTGTGGAAAGCATCGGCAGTACGCTTCAGCAGAGCTGTTTCACTCTGAGACAAGCTGAAATTCTCAATGAGACGGTCATTGCCTTCGCCCGAGATTCGTCCTAAGGTAATGACTGCTAAGTCGTTCTCTTGTGCCATCGATGCCAGCGTCTTTGCATCAGGGATGAGTTCCTTAGGGCGATTTACTACGGCAAGGATATCCTTCTTGGAGGTGTCTTTTCTGGCAAGGTTGGCTTCCTTGAGTCTTTCGTCTACCTTATAGCCACCATTCTTCAAGCCATCGAGCAGCGAAACCACATAAGCAGAATTCACACTGCCAGAACCTGTACCGCCAGCAATGAAATCGAATGACGTGTAACCGAGCAGGGCAATTTTCGAGATCTCTGAGGTGAAAGGCAGTGCATTGTTGTCGTTCTTGAGCAATACCATACCCTCAAGCGCCGACTGGCGAGTCACCTGAGCATGTGCATCAAGGTCAGGATTGTCTGAATACTTGTACCCCTGGAATCTAGGGGTTCTCTTTACAAACTCTAGGATGCGCTTGACGTCACGGTCAACATCGTCCATGGTGAGCGAACCCTCTTCAAGAGCTGCGACAATCTCGTTGTATCGCTGCTTGTTGCCTGGCATAATGAGATCGTTGCCAGCAGCAATCTGCGCACCACCGTTGTTGCCCGATGACCAGTCGGTCATTACCATACCCTTGAAACCCCATTCGCCGCGGAGTATTCCCTCGATGAGCGGATAACTCTCAGGCGTAGGAGTGCCATTGATGCCGTTGTACGAGGTCATCACGGTCCAGGGATCAGACTCCTTGACGGCAATCTCGAAGCCCTTAAGATAGATCTCACGCAGAGCACGGTCGCTGATGATGGCATTGTTGAGCTTACGGTTAGTCTCCTGACTGTTGCCGGCAAAGTGCTTGATCGATGTGCCTACACCCTGCGACTGGATGCCACGGACATAAGCAGCGGCGGTCTTTCCGGAGATGAGCGGGTCTTCGGAGTAGTACTCGAAGTTACGTCCGCAGAGGGGATTGCGCTGAATGTTGAGGGCAGGAGCCAACAGCACGTCTGCTCCATATTCCTTGGTCTCACGTCCCATAGCCTGACCCACGTTCTCAATAAGCTCTTGGTTCCATGTCGAGGCAAGGAGTGTGCCGATAGGGAAATAGGTGCAGTAATAGGTTCGCTCCTCGCCTTCGCGTGTAGGTCTAATGCGTAGACCTGCAGGGCCATCAGCCAGCACCGTATTAGTGATGCCCAGTTCCTCAAAAGCGAATGTGGATCCTGCTGCACCCGGTACAAAGAGGGAGTGCTGGCCTACGATAGGTCCGCTATTGTTTTCCTCAAGATCGAGATTTGTGCCAAGCAGGATTTTGAGCTTCTGTTCTTTTGTCATGGCTTTGACTACGTCATCCACGCTGGAAGTCTGAAGTGTAACCGTTCCGTTTGAACATGCTGTAGTGGCAATTATCGTAACAACAGCACATGCTGAGAGTAATCTTGTTTTCATAAGTAATAGTCGTTCTGTATTAGTACCATTTCTTCTGGAAGAAATATCGGTCGCAAAGATAAGCAATTTTGTCGATATTGCCAAATCTTTGCGGCCGATAGTTTCTGTTTTAACATTTATATCGCTCAAACCTTGTTAACAGCTGCTTAATCTTGACATATATTTGAATAGTATTATTTAATAGAGTGTATCCGTTCGCTCGTGATGGTAAGGCCTATCACGTCGCCTACCCGATCAGCACGCCGCTGAATGTGCGGAAGAAGGTGAAGCCTTAAGGCGGGGTGGAAAATGCGATTTTTGAAACATTTCTTTTGGATTGTGAAACATTGGCGCAAAAAAAGCGGGAAGAATTTGTTTATACCATAAATTTTGATTATCTTTGTGCTCAAAACTTACAAAAAAAATAAATCAATAAAAACACGAGTTTCGTAATCCAGAAAACAAAACTATAATTATTTAAGTTTCGCAAGTAGTAACTTGCTAACTTACGTATTAAAGGGTATATAAGGTGGAGTGAAACTCTTACATATTTTTAAAGTAAAGCTTGCGAAACTTGAATGTAATTACCTTAAATAAAAAGTACAGAATTATGAAGAAAAGCATTCTTTGTGCAGCACTTTCTCTCTTGATGGGTTTTGGTGCTTCGGCTAGGGATTTCCATGTGGCCAAGAATGGTTCGGATCAGAATGACGGTTCGGCAGAGGCTCCTTTCCTTACAATTAACAAGGCGGCGATGGTGCTGCGTGCGGGTGACGTTGTGACCGTGCATGAGGGTACTTACCGCGAGTGGGTTCAGCCACGTAACTCTGGCGCTGATGAGTATAGCCGCATCGTGTATCAGGCTGCTGAAGGCGAAGAGGTTTGGATCAAGGGTTCGGAGGTAGTGACCGGATGGAAGAAAGAGGGTAAGACGGACATCTGGAAGGTGGTGTTGCCTAACTCCTTCTTCAAGGATTTCAACCCATTTGCTGAACCGCTGGTGGGTGACTGGCTCAGCCAGACGAATGATAAGTTTGTGGTAGGTGAGGTGTACCTGAATGGTAAGTCGCTTTTCCAGGCAGTATCGCTTGACGGCGTCAAGAACCCCGAGGCGCCACGCAACACCCGTCTGCCTGAGGCTGCCATGAAGACCTGGTACGTGGAGGTGAGTGATACGCAGACAACCATCTGGGCAAACTTCGGCGCTGGTGTCAATCCGAATAAGGAGCTGGTGGAGGTCAATGCCCGCCCAGCCGTATTCTTCCCAGCCCTCCCAGGTGTGAACTATATCACCGTGCGTGGTTTCCACCTCTCCCAGGCGGCTACTAACTGGGCGCCTCCTACAGCCTTTCAACAGGGTCTCATCGGCCCTCACTGGAGCAAGGGATGGATCATTGAGGACAACGTGGTGAGCAACTCTAAGTGCGTGGGTATCTGCATCGGTAAGGACCGTGCTTCGGGCCAGAACCGCTGGACGATAGAGCGCGAGCTGGTGGGCTTCAACCGTGAACTGGAGGCAATCTTCCAGGCAGAGGACATGGGATGGAAGAAGGAGAACATCGGCAGCCACATCATTCGCAACAATGAGATCTTTGACTGCGAACAGGCTGGCGTAGTGGGACATCTGGGCTGCGTCTTCTCGCTCATTGAGAACAATTACATCCATGACATCAATGCCAAGCGCCAGTATGCGGGTGCCGAGGTGGGTTGCATCAAACTCCACGCAGCCATTGACTGCATCATCCGCAACAACATCCTTGAGAACGGCTACAACGGCCTCTGGCTTGACTGGCAGGCAATCGGAACGCGCGTTTCGAGCAACGTATTCTTTGATAATGACCATACTGACTTCTGGACGGAGGTGACTCATGGCCCTTGTCTGGTGGACAATAACGTAATGCTCTCCAAGCAGGCATTCATGGATTGGGGTCAGGGAGCAGCCTTTGTGCACAACATCATCTCTGGCTACATCAGCTTCCATCCGGTGCTCGACCGCTACACCCCTTATCACTATCCACATTCGACCAAGATAGTGGGCGTGATGAACTTCCCTGGTGGCGATGACCGCTTCTATAACAATATCTTCACCGTGATGCCGGAGTCGGATCATGAGCTGAAGGAGGCAGGTACGTCGGTTTACAATGAGCGTCCGCCATTCTATCCTGGCATCTACCGTGACATGAACACCCGCAAGACGGATGCGCTGCCAAAGTCGTTCGTGGAGCAGATGGCACAGGGCAACGCCCAGAATAACCGCTTCCGCCTGGCAATGCACGTGGCTTCGAACCTCTACATGAACAGCGTGAAGCACTATGAGTACGAGGAGAACGCCGTGAGCTCTTCTGCCGATGCCAAGGTGAAGCTCGAAAAGACCGCTGAAGGCATTGTGCTCAAGGTGACTGCTGACGGTAGCCTGAACAGTGTGAAGACCGTGCCGGTGACTACGGAACTGCTCGGTAAGACCTACTATTCAAATGGTTACTACGAGAATCCTGACGGCACTCCACTCACCGTGGATCGTGACTTGCTGGGCAATGTGCGTAACGGCAAGAGCCCTAAGGTGGGTCCGTTTGAGAACCTGAAGAGTGGGGAGAATGCCATCGTGGTGTGGAAGTTTTAAAGTTAAAAGTTAAAGGTTAAGGGTTAAAAGTTCCCACCAAAAAGAAAACTTTGACGAAAAAAGTAATGCTCCGACAAAGGAAATCAATGCTTGCGGGTGTGAACATGATTACTCCGACAAAGGAAATCAAAGGAAGTCAATGCTAGCAGCAAAAAATTGATTTTGTTTGATTTCTTTTGATGGAGAAGAAAAAACGTTGAGGTGTACGGTTTGGATGCAGCCGCTATTGCATCAGGCTGAGATGAATTTTTACTTCAGGCAACAGAAAACAGTGCAATTCAACCGTACGGTTTGACAAACTTTGATGGCGGAAGAAACGACTAATTACTTAATAATAATAAATAATGAAGAAAATCTTTTTCCTGCTGATGGGCGCGGCCCTGATGAGCAGCTGCTGCAACTGCGGCAAAGAACAGAAGTCAGAGACTCCAGGTTTGAAGGAGTACACTAACAAGTATTTCTACCTCGGTACGGCTTTGAACACGGATCACATCATCGGTGCAGACGTGGAGGGTGTGCAGACCACAGAGAAGCACTTCGCAGCTATCTCTCCAGAGAACTGTCTGAAGCCAGAGGAGATCCACCCATTTGAGAATGTCTATGAGTGGACCATCGCTGACGCATACGTTGACTTTGGTGTGCGTAACAACATGTTCATCCACGGCCACACCCTTGTATGGCACTCACAGTGTCCTGACTGGTTCTTCTACGATGAGAAGGGCGATACAGCGAGCTACGACCTGCTGAAGCAGCGCCTTGAGGATCACATCACCACCATTGTAGGTCACTACAAGGGCAAGATCAACAGCTGGGACGTAATCAACGAGTCGGTAATTGAGGGCGGCTTGCAGCGCCAGTCAATGTGGTACAAGATTCTGGGTGACGACCTGTATGAGATTGCCTTCTCCGCAGCAGCCAAGGCTGACCCAGAGGCAGAGCTCTACCTCAATGACTACGGAATGACCAATCCTGGTCGCCGTGAGCGCTACGTGGAGATCATCAAGCGCCTGCAGCAGAAGGGTATCAAGATAGACGGTATGGGCCTTCAGGGTCACTGGGGATTGGAATCGCCTTCGCTCGACGAGATTCAGACGTCGATTGACATGTTTGCTAACCTCGGCATCAAGGTGAGCATCACCGAGCTTGACATGAGCATCCTCCCACGCCGCCAGCGTGGCATCACGGCTGCTGTGGATCTCAACTTCCAGTATGAGCAGTCACTTGACCCATACAAGGGCAACTTCCCACAGGAGCCATTGCATGACTGGAACTACCGTATGCAGCAGTTCTTCCAGCTCTTCAAGGATAATGCAGATAAGATTGAGCGCGTGACCGTATGGGGAGTTTGTGATCAGGACAGCTGGCTCAATAACTGGCCAATCGTGGGTCGTTATGACTATGCTACCCTCATCACCCGCAACCATCGCATCAAGCCAGTGGACTTCTGGATTATGAAGAATTATTGATATTCTTGAGATATTAGTGATATTAAAGATTTTAGGGATATTAGGGACGTTAAAATAGCTGGCAAGAATGCCGTTTTGGTAACGTCACTAATATCCCTAAAATACTAAAATCCCAAATATCATTATTATTTTTACCCACTCACAGTATCTCCTCAATTTCCTGAATCACCTGCTGCATCTTCTTCTCGAAATCGAGGTCACTCTGAATGAGACGAAGGTGAGGATGGCCTGCCCAGGCGCTGTAAGTCTTCTTGTCAAGCTCGCGAGCCAGGGCACGGCCAGCCTCATCTGCTTTTTCATAGCGCTGGGCGTTGGTCACGGTATTGTAGTACTCCTCGGCACCATCGGCAGCGCTGACCAGGTGAAGCACGGCATCGTAGCGTCCACCCATGCGTAGCTCATGGGATGAGGTGCCGCACGAGGCGGTCAGTTCGTCCCACATTTCGGACGAAATATAAGCCGAGATGTCAAGCGTGCCGCGGTCGCACACCACGAGGCAAGGTTCGGTGCAGGTTTCTGCCAGACGAGTGATCTTTTCCTCCAGCGCCAGCTGCAGTTCCAGGATTACCTTCTCGCCCTCGTAATAGAAGGCATGATTGTCAGTCAGGTAGTTCCATCCCGCCTGCGTGATCATGGTAGGTACTTCGGGAACGGAGAACACTTTGTAGCCAAGGGCAGAGAAATGCGTTATGATGCGTTGGAGTGCGGTAGTTTTGCCTGCACAAGGACCGCCGGTGAGGACGATGCGTCTGATAGATTTCATTTGAGGAAACTTGATAATAAAAATAAAAAAGGTGTGCCCGAACGACACACCTTCTGGTACCCGGAGCGGGAATAGCGCGAAGTATATTGAAATACTTTATAATTCCCTTTAATGCTCGCTTTAGTTGTTGTATATTAAATAGTTAAAAGAACCTTTGATTCTTAAACTCT